>CAYTXH010000033.1:2173-10747 GCA_964441115.1 uncultured Gammaproteobacteria bacterium
TCCTTTATTCGAGAAATCACCATTAATCGCTTTAGGTTTTTATGCATTAAAAGATACTAAGACACCAGTTACTGTGTCATTGATATCAGTAATTGTAAATATTGTTTTAAGTGTCTTTTTTGTTCAGATTTTAATGTTAGATGTGTCGAGTTTAGGATTAGCATTTACAATTTCTGCAAATGTTACCTTTATTTTATTGTTAATCTTTTTGGATCGAAAAGTCGGTGGATTTGATCGTAAAAAACTATTGATGCCGTGGGCGAAGATGTTTGTAGCATCCTGTATTACAGCAGTAGCGTTATATGTACCGATTAAAGCCTTAGATCAATTAGTATTTGATACTACTAGAACAGTTAATTTGTTGTTATTAACTGGAATTGCTTCTATTTTTGGATTATCTATTTATTTATTGTTAGTTTGGATTCTTAAAGTCCGAGAATTACATACTTTTATCTCGTTATTTAAAAAGTTCAGTAATTTTAAGAAAAAAGTTAAGACTGAGGAAATTATACCTGAATCAACCCCGATATAAATTATTTTTTTCCATTTAATAAGTCTAAGTTAAGTTTGTCACCATTAACATCATTAAACCACCATTCATGAGGATGACTTTCTAGCATAGCGTAAGCTAGTTGTTTGGCACTTTCAGTTCGCAAATACGGAATTCTGGTTTGGTAATTTTCTAAATGCCAACGTTCGGCCATCTTATTTCCTTGATACATCATCATCCATTGTTGGTACAGTTGATCTAATGTATCGGCATCTTTAGCACATTTAGCAACTAAACTATCTCGTTGTTCATACTCATGAACGATATTTTTAAGATCATTAGCAAAAGGTAAATCTTTTAATTGATCATCGACAGCTTTATCTTCATTAGTAGAGGCATAATGTTTGGCTAAAAAATCTAGGTCATTGGTTCGAGCCTCGGCATTGTCATGAAGGACACCCATAGCCATTGCTTCCAGTCCTTGTTGATGGGTTAAACCTTCTAATCTAGATAAGCAGTAAGCGATGATAGCAACGTGATGTGAATGTGAAGAGACAGTATCAAAAGTAGTTCCTAAGTGTCGTTTATGGGATCGAGGCATCTGCATTAACATCCCAGTTTCGGCGATGTAATTAAAGATTCTTCTGAAATCCAGAGTACGCTTTTTTGATGGTTTCGCCATGGTCTGATGGTAAAGCTGTTTGCTAACAAGATCAAGTAGATGGATGCTATTATTGATGGATGGTAGAAATTGAAATTCGTGGGGTTTTAGACAAATCTCAATATCAAAAATTAACTAGTTTTTTAGAGAAGAATGCTAAGTTTGAGCAAACTTTTAAACGGTTATCAGTAGAATTAGAACCTGCTGATGGAGTAGTGGTTTCGGAATTTAATCCTGACAAAATGTATTTACGGATTAAAAAATCTGATAACGAAGAAAAAATTACTCTAAAAATGGGAAATATGGAATCGGAGAAATTAGAAGAGGTTGAAGTAGTTTTTAAAACCGGACAGTTTTTAGATGCTATCAAATTGTTTGATGTTTTTGGTTTAAGGAAAGGTATGATTTTGTTTTGGGAGAGCTGGGTATATGAGTATCAGTCCTGTGAAGTAAAGGTTAGTAAATATACTAATGATTATTATATGTGGGAAATTGAATCGAGAAGTAATGATGAAGAAACGGCTATGAAACAGGTTTATGATTTGGCTGCAGATTTAAACTTGGAAGTTATAAAACCCGAAGAATTTTTAGCAATTGCCAAGTGGCAAAATGAAAATATTTTTGAGAAGTTCAGTATGGATAATTTAGATCGACGTTTAAAAGAATCTTTCTAGAAAATAAAAAACAATCCACTTTTAGGATTTTGGCCTTAATTACAGTATAATTCCCCTATGAATATTCGGAACTTTAGTATTATCGCTCATATTGATCATGGTAAGTCGACATTGGCTGATCGATTTTTAGATATCTGTCATACGGTTGAGCCAGGTAAAATGCAGGAGAGATTGCTAGATAATTTGGCATTAGAACGGGAAAGAGGAATCACAATCCGTTTAGCTCCAGTGCGCTTAAACTACACCCTAAATGGTATTCCTTATACATTGAACATGATTGATACTCCGGGTCATGTGGACTTTTCATATGAAGTTTCTCGATCTCTAGCAGCTGTGGAAGGTGGCTTATTAATTGTTGATGCAACTCAGGGAATTCAAGCACAGACTTTAGCTCATGGTTTATCGGCTTTAGAGCAGAATTTAATTTTGATTCCGGTAATTAATAAAATTGATTTACCAAATTCAAATGTTGAAGCTTGTAAGAAACAATTGATTGATACTTTTGGTTTTCGAGACGATGAAATTATTTTGGCATCAGGTAAAACTGGTGAGGGGGTTGAGTCGATTTTGAAAGCAATTATCGAGAGAATTCCAGCGCCAGCTCAAGAGGTTGATAAGCCATTAAAAGCCTTAATTTTTACTTCCTATTTTGATGCGTATAAAGGAGTGGTAGCTCAGATTAGAGTAGTTGAAGGAAAAGTTCCACCAAATCAAACACGAGTCCAATTTTTAGGAACACAAGCCAGCAGTGAAATTATTGAATCTGGATATTTTTCACCAGGTTTAACACCGAGTGCAGATTTAGTAGCCGGAGAGATCGGATATATTGCAACAGGTGTTAAAAGTGCGGATTTAGTTAGAGTTGGTGACACGATTACTCTAGATCCACAAATGGAAGCGTTGCCGGGGTATAGAGATGCCAAACCAATGGTCTTCGTGGGGTTATATCCGATTGATGCCTCGGAATATTTTGAGTTAAAAGAAGCATTAGCAAAATTTAAATTAAATGATCCGGCTTTTTCTTATGAACCAGAACAATCTGCGGCATTGGGATCAGGTTTTCGCTGTGGGTTTTTAGGATTACTTCATGCTGAGGTAGTTCAAAGTCGTTTGTCTGAAGAATATGGAGTCAATTTATTAGCAACAGCACCTTCTGTTCAATATTTAGCTGGAGAGAAACAAGTTAATAATCCAGCGGAGTTAGATTTATCAACAGATATGAAAGTTTTAGAAGAACCATGGGTTAAATTACAAATTTTCGTACCCCATGATTTTATTGGTGCCGTAATGGAATTGGTCCAAGAGCGACGCGGAGCTTTTAAAAATATGTTTCATTATGGAACACAAGCTGAGTTGTTATATGAAATGCCATTATCAGAGATGATTACCGATTTTTATGATCGGTTGAAATCTGTTTCTAGCGGTTTTGCCTCTTTGGATTGGGAGTTTATCGAGTTTCGGCCAGTTGATGCAGTACGAGTAGATTTTCTAGTTGGAGGTGAAAGAGTTGATGCTTTAGCAACGATTGTAGTTAAAGAAAGAGCTTCAAGTATTGGTCGCCGAATGGTTGAGAAATTAAAAGAAGTTTTACCAAGACAAAGTTTCGTAATTGCGATTCAAGCAGCAATTGGTGGAACCGTAATTGCTCGAGAAACAATTTCGCCATTTAGAAAAGATGTTTTAATGCATGGTTCTAAAGTGGTTGGTGGTGGAGACTTTTCGCGGAAAAGAAAACTTTTAGAAAAACAGAAAAAGGGAAAGAAGAAAATGAAGATGATTGGTCGAGTAGAGATTCCTCAGGAAGCATTTTTAAGTGTGTTGAAGAACTAAGTTTGATTGACCTCTGATGACATATGCAGTATAAATACTGACATGCTGATTCCTGAGGGTTTTACTTCGTCATTTATAGCAATTCCTTTACCTCAAATTTTTCATAATCAATTCAAAGATTCTTTGGAAGAGATTAAATTGAAGTTCCCTTTGTTTGAGGTTAGTCCAGATAATAATCCTCATATAACGGTTTGTTATTTACTTGAAGAATCAATTGGGAAATTAAGAGTTGAACAGTCAATTAAAAGAAATTTACCGCTTTTAAAAAATGCTGAAATAAAAATTGTTGGCTATGATTTTTTTCGGCCTGGATATCCTAAAGTTTTATTTTTGGATGTTGATTGTAGTGAAGGAGTGACCAATTTTTATAAAGCTTTAAATAAAGAATTAGAGATGTTTACAGCGCCAGAGAATTTGTTAGCTTTTAGACCTCACTTAACTTTGGCTAATGTCAAAATGGATCCAAATTTTAATATTGATGAAGTTAAGAAACAATTAACTTCGATAAATATTAATTTCCAAGTTGAAGAGATTCGAGTTTTTGGAGCTGATGCGACCAAAATCCCAGAGTATCAAGAAGAATTGCAGCGATTTATCGTTTAACTAAAGCTCGAACTTTTTTAACAAAATTTGTTTTATAAATGATTAAGTAAATCCCAGGTAGAATTCCAGCTGTATTAATAACTAATAGAGCGATGAACCAATATCTTTGATTATTACGAGCTGCAAACCAGAGAACGAATCCTTTTAAGACAATTTCTACCAGCATTAGAATAAAAAAGAGAGCTTGTTGTTGTGAGGCAATGTTTTCCATAAAGCTATTTTAACAGATTTTTGAATTTGTATATTATTAAGACTTATAGTAAAATGTCGAGATGAATAATCCGGAACTGTTTTCTTCTTTATCTCGGTTATATGAGAAGAACTGTCGAATACAAAAAAGACTAGATGATCGGTTTCAACTGTATCCCGGTTGGAATTTGATTGGTACAAATGATTGGTCTGGTTTTAGAGTCGCTGGTGCTTTTGGAGTTTTAAGAACAGTAGGTTTTAATAATCAAGGTATGGTGATTGCCCAAGCTGGTTTTGATTTTGATGGTGACACAGCGGTAATTACAAATTCACCTCAAGGAATATACCAAGCAGATTTCCAATCGTATGGAGAAAACGCCAGAAAGCATGCTTTAAGAATTCTTAAAACTGGTAAATTTAGGATAGAGCTAGTTGATAAAATTATTGAATTGACCGGAGTATTTAAACATTGTGGGATTACACAAGTTCGAGGGATTTCCGCTGACAATCATTTGAAAACAGATATTAATGGAGGTTCGCTTCCCTATTTTCGAGCTTTAAAGATGATGGATGAGCTATATGTAGCAATGGGTTTTAATAGGGGGGATGATGGCGATTATTACCGCCTGCTTTAATTACTAGTATTAAACTTGGAAAGCTACTTAGCACTTCGATTCAGATATTGACAGTTTTTAGCACTCTTGGTATTATACTGCTAAAGCTGGTTAATAACTAGCTTGGTTAGATTATGGATCTTACTCCTCGCCAAAAAGATTTGTTAAAAGCAATTATCGAGCTTCATGCTCGAACTGGCGAACCTGTTGGATCCGAGCACGTTGATAAAGAATATAGTTTAGGGGTTTCACCGGCAACAATTCGTAATGAAATGGTTCGGTTAACTGAGTTAGGGTATTTGAAGCAACCGCATACTTCTGCGGGGCGAACCCCTACTTCTCAGGGTTTTCGAATCTATATTAATGAATTGATGAAAGAGAAACAGGTTCCTGTTTCAGCTGAAGTTTCAATTAGGGAAGCTTTATGGCAACAACGCTATAAGGAAGAACGATTGTTACGCGAGGGTGTTAGAGCTTTAGCTGCCCGTTGTGGCATGTTAGGGATGGCAGTTGATAAAGAAGGAAGCTTATATTATGCTGGGGCCGCAAATGTTCTGGATTGGCCAGAGTTTGCAGATATTGATGTAACTAGGTTTGTATTTTCATTGTTTGATGAATATCCGATGTTACAGCAGATTTTAGGCCGTGCGGTTGGTAGTCAACCAATGCATGTTTTGTTCGGTGAAGAGTTAGAATTTGATAATTTGGAACCGATTGGTTTTGTCTTTAGTCGATATATCGGTAAAGATGAAAACAGTGGAGGTATTATTGGAGTAGTTGGTCCAGCACGGATGAACTTTCCAGTAATTATGCCTTATGTAAGATATACTAGCGATTTGATTAGTCAGGCGCTGAATAGTTATTAATATGAAGAAACAAGATGAGAGTTTAGATCAAGAACAATTAGTTGATGAAGCATCTTCTTTGGAAGAAACGCAGACGGATTCATCAACTGATAGTGCTGATTTAAATCAAGGTGATAGTGAGTTAGAGGAGTTAAAGCAGCAATTAGCGATAACTCAAGATCAACTAAAAAGAGCTTTAGCTGACTATCATAATTTAGAGAAGCGGATTAATGAGGGTCGGGCAGAGATGGCAGGTTGGGCGAGCGCGCAATTGCTAAAACGGATTTTACCGACATTAGATCATTTAGAGATGACGGTTAAAGGAGCAGGAGATAATGATCGTCAATCAGGTTGGTTTAAAGGGGTAGAGATGTCAGTTAAGCAATTACAACAAGTTTTACAAGAAGAAGGTTTGGTAGAGATTAAGGTAGAAGGTAAGTTTGATCCAATGTTACACGAAGCAGTGGATACAAGAGATGGAGAGAATGATCAGGTTTTGGAAGTTGTGGAAAAGGGTTATAATTTAAAAGGTAAGGTATTGCGACCATCTAAAGTAGTAGTTGGAAGAAAATTAAATTAATGATAAAAAGGAGGAATATAAATAGTTAATAAATTTTTCAATCTGGCTTTGCCAGTTGAAAAATAAACCTATGAAAAAGAATTATGGCAAAAATTATCGGTATTGATTTAGGAACAACAAATAGCTGCGTGTCAGTAATGGAGGGTGGAAAACCTAAAGTTATTCACTCTGCTGAAGGTGAAAATACAATTCCTTCAGTAGTTAATCCAGCTAAAAATATTGTTGGTCGAGTGGCTAAGCGCCAAGCGATTGTTAATCCAAAAGAAACAATCTTCTCTGTAAAAAGATTAATGGGTCGGAAGTTTGATGATCCAGAAGTGCAACGAGATATTAAATGGTTACCATATGATGTAAAGGCTGGCAAAAATGGTATGGCAGTAGTGGTTGTTGATGGTAAAGAATATACTCCACAAGAAGTTTCAGCGATGATTTTACAAAAAATCAAAGCTGATGCTGAAGATTATTTGGGAGATAAAGTTACTGATGCGGTTATTACAGTTCCTGCTTATTTCGATGATGCGCAACGACAAGCAACAAAACAAGCTGGTGAAATTGCTGGATTAAATGTTCAAAGAATTATTAATGAACCAACAGCTGCGGCTTTATCTTATGGTTTAGATAAATCTCACGCTCATACCATTGCAGTTTATGATTTGGGTGGTGGTACGTTTGATATCTCAATTTTGGAATTAGGTGATGGAGTTTTTGAAGTTAAATCAACTAATGGTGATACTCATTTAGGTGGAGATGATTTTGACCAAAAGATCATTGACTGGTTAGTTGAAGAATTTAAGAAAGAACAAGGAATTGATCTAAAAGCTGATCGACAAGCATTACAACGATTACGAGATTCAGCTGAGAAAGCTAAAGTCGAATTATCTAGCTCAATGGAAACTGATATTTCAATTCCATTTATTACTGCAGATGCGAGTGGTCCAAAGCATTTGGAGATGAAATTATCCCGAGCTAAGTTAGAATCACTAGTTCAAGAATTAATTGATCGATCATTTGATGCTGTAACTGCTGCTTTGAAAGACGCTAAGACTACTGGTAAAGAAATTGGTGAAGTTGTTTTGGTTGGAGGTATGACCCGAATGCCAGCTGTTCAAGCTGCTGTTGAGAAATACTTTGGTAAGGAACCAAATAAAGGTATTAATCCTGACGAAGTGGTGGCAATTGGTGCAGCGATTCAAGGTGGAGTATTAGGTGGTGAAGTTAAGGATGTTTTGTTGTTAGATGTCACTCCATTAACTTTAGGTATTGAAACATTAGGTGGTATTAGTACTCCTTTGATTCCAAGAAATAGTACAGTGCCAACTTCAAAATCTGAAGTTTTTTCAACTGCATCTGATAATCAATCTTCTGTAGAAATCAATGTTTTACAGGGTGAACGCCAAATGGCTAATGATAATAAATCTTTAGGTCGATTTATTTTAGACGGTATTCCACCAGCTCCTCGGGGAGTTCCTCAAGTTGAAGTTACTTTTGATATTGATGCTAACGGTATTTTGAATGTAACTGCTAAAGATAAGGCAAGTAATAAAGAACAAAAGATTACTATTACAGGTTCAACAGGTTTAGATAAAGATGAAGTTGAACGAATGACTAAAGAAGCTGAAGCTCATGCGGAAGAGGATAAGAAGAAAAAAGAAGAAGTTGAAATCCGAAATGCCGCAGATTCATTAGTCTTTACAAGTGAGAGAACTTTGAAAGATGCTGGAGATAAAGTTGATGAAGAAACTAAAAAAGATGTTGAATCAAAGATTCAAGAAGTTAAAGATGCTCTAAATGGAACTGATATTGAGGCGATTAAATCTAAAGCTGATGTTTTAGGTGAATCAATTCAAAAAGTTGGAGCAGCAATGTATAAAGATCAAGCGAGTAGCGAGCAGTCAGAAGCTGGTAGCCAGCCAGAAGGTGAAGAACCAAAAGTTACTGTAGAGAATGATAATGATGAAAAATCTGATGCTAAAGATGAAGCAGTTGAAGGTGAAATAGTGGAAGAAGATAAGAAAGACTGACAGCTGAAGACTGAAAGCTGATAGCTGTCATTGCCTCGGGTAACCGAGGCTTTTTATTATATTAGGA
>CAYTXH010000034.1:0-10378 GCA_964441115.1 uncultured Gammaproteobacteria bacterium
AGTTAGAATCTCATTTAATTGCGGATAATATTCAGTCTCGGTTTCAATCCGAATAATCTGACCAGATACCTCAGATACTCTGCCAACATATGTATTTTGATTTAGATTTGAGGTGTCCATAAATTTAGTATAACAATCACTTTAAATTAACGTATAGTCTAAAATAGTTATAGGTGAGAAGCTTCCTCCTCTCGATGATGTTTGGTTCCGGCAACAGTTTCCAAAATACGTCGATTAAGTAGTTGTTTCTTTAATCGGAGCAAGGCTTTCTTCTCTTGTTGGAGCATTTTCTCCGCATTTTCTTCTGCTTGATTCATCGAGATCATTCGAGCCGCGGTTCGAGCAATATCGGATTCTAAAAAGATAGCTTGAAATAACACAGTAAAGATCTGATTCTGAAAGAACATCATCATTTTATCGATCTCAGGTTCAAGAATAAAATGGACTGGATGAGCATTAAAATCTTCTTCAGTCTCTGTCTCCGAAACGTCGGTTACAGTTGGCTCCTGGCTCAGTAAAGTCAAAAATTTTACGTGGTATACAAATACTTTACTGTAACTGCCAATTTTCTCAATTAATGATTTTAATTCCTCTAAAGTGGGGAAATCGCGCTTTAACTTTATAGTTTGATATGGTTTATCGTAGTTTCTGGCTTGAAGTAGAGCAATACCAGTTGAGCCAACAATAATTCTTTCACAATCTTGATCTCCGACATCACGTATATAAAATGAAGTTAGCTCATCATCCAAACCACCATTAAATCGATTGTTTGAAGTTAAAAGAATTCTCGCTGTCCGATTGTTTTTAGGAGCTAGTTTGGAGTGATGATTTACAGCAGCTAATAATTTGACTGTATGATAAACATCATTAATCTCTCCGAAATACTTAATATTCTGCTCCACAGATTTCTTTTTCATTTTAATTTGAGTTGTAGCGATATCTGCTAATGCCTGGGTAATTAGCTTGATAGATTCAATAGTCTCAAGATTATCGCGTTGTTGTTTTAGTGATGACATGATTATGTTTGCTTCTGGTCGGATATTTCTTCAACTACAATATTATTTTCAGCTGAAGCTGGACCATTTTGAGTAGGTGTAGCTAAAGCAGATGGAGGAGCAGGAGTTACTGGTGCAGCAACAGGCTCTGACACTGCTTGGCAGATTGGCTCTAATTGAGGAGTTAACCCATTTAAATTATCAATAAACTCTTGGTCACTCTTAAAAGTCTTAATCTGCTTAATATAATCTTGGTGATTAAATTTATTGGTCAAATAATCAATTAAAGCCTGTTTGTTTTTTTGAACAAAACTAGCTTCTTTAGTCATAAAGAACTTAGTAAATACTAAACCAAGCATAATCATCTGAACAGCGATTGGTAGTTTAGTTAACTGAGCTTGTTTCAAGATCTCTTCAATTTGCCCAGCTTGTTTTAAAGTATTTAAAGTTTGTGCCGAAACCTCTGAACCCATTCTGGAAAAGCTCTCCAACTTCTTAGCTTCAGCTAATAGGGCTTTAACTCGATCTGCTAATTGTTTCTGGGCTAAGTTTTGAGTCTGTCGGCCTACTCGAGACACTGATAAAGAGATATCAACAGAGGGTCGGTAACCTTGGTGATAACGGTTCGATGAAAACAAAAAATGCCCATCAGTCATACCCATCAAATTAGTCGGCATATAAGCTGAATAATCATCTTGAGCGATTTCAATTACAGGTAAACAGGTAATAGAGCCCCCTCCAAATTGTTTATTAAAGTTTCCGCATCTCTCAACCAGCTTCGCATGTTGATAAAAAATGTCACCTGGATATGATTCTCGACCTGGGGCTGTTCCTGATAACAAAGAAATTTCTCGATAAAACTTAGCATGAACTCCCATGTCATCCATAATTAATAAGACATCTTTACCTTGTCTTTGAAAATGTTCAGCCAATGTGACAGCTACTTGAGGTGTAACGAAGATTAAAGGTGCTTTTTCTGAGGAAGAAGCTGCCACAATGATTGTGTAATCTAAAGCACCATTCAAACCTAATATATCTACCAAACGACGGATTTCAATAATTGGTTTACCAACTAAAGCTAGAATACAGGTAATATCTTTGCCCTTTTGATTAGTAATAATATCAATTAAAAAGCCAGTCTTACCCGAACGAGGATCACCCATCATCAACTCCCTTTGTCCAAAAGCCATTGGGATCAACATATCGACCATGGCAATTCCAGTCTCAAATTGACGGGTGATGGTAGCTCGAGATTTAATACCTAATGCTGGTCTTTCAATCTCAGTCAACTCACCTTTTTGAACAAATCTGCCCTTGCCATCAATTGGAAGTCCAAGGGGATTAACAGTTCGACCGATTAAGTGAGTACCTGCTTCGATTGATAATTGCTGGTAAGTTCTAGTAAACATTGTATTTGGTTGTATTTTGCTATCATCCAGCATCAAAATTTCTACTTGATTATTTTTTACTGCAGTTACTAAACCGCGAGCCCCATCTTTGGTCATCACAATTTCATTAATTTTAATATTTGGCAAACCATTTAACCAAATTAGATAGTCATTGATTGATGCTGCATAACCAACCTCATTAACGCCATGTTTTGAGGTTTGAGACATACTCAACTGATTTGTGGGCGCTGCCGGCGGTGGGGGAGGAGTTTGGGGGTGTTGAGCTGCTACTGGAGTTACAGCAACCGCTGGTTGTGGCGGTGTTGGCTGTGGCATTCCTGGAACAGGAGTTGGCGTTTGAGGAGCTGGATTAGATGGTTGAGTAGGTTCCATAAATTTTAGCTTGGATGAGCTCCTTTTCTATATGACAATAAAATATCCAATACCCGTTTTTTATTATCATCAATCCGTTGCTTAATCGAATAATCTCGATAAATACCGTTATAGGAAATGGCACAGCCACCAATCAAATTGCTATCAAATTCGATCTCAAACAGGGAGTTATTACCTAAATTTTGCTTAAACCAAACACCTAGCTTTTTAATCTCGACCTCAGGTATTTCAAAGGGGATATAGAGCATAACTAGCTTACAGTTTTTAATTAATTCTTCTAAAACTTGGAATTGTTCACTAAGTCGGGTTGGGTTAAAGTTATTAATAAATTTTTCTCCTAAAGTGCCGATAAATTGAAGATCTGCTTCAGTATGTGCTTGTTCCAATTCTCCCTCTAATTTTTGCTTAAATTGAGGCAAAATTGTAGCTAAATCAGTACCAGGAGCACAATCGAACAAGCGATAGTTAACTAAATCTTTTATAAGCTGCAAACGGCGTGTCGCCTCATGACGAGTAAAAGTGTTTGATAAAAATAATTGGGCAGTTTGTTCATCCATGTTTTCATTTAGGCTTAGTTAACAGGAATAGAAGTAGTTTTTTTCCCTATTCCTATACCCATTCCTATTCCCGAATTAAACCAAGAATTTCTCTACTTTTGCTTTATATAAAGCATCGTAGACTAAATCAACTTGGTTTCTTAGCGATAACTTCTCAGTTAGTACCAAATCAAGAGTCTTTTCCAAAACACTAACGATATTTTCATCGATAATTGCTAGTTGTTGGACCTTATAGCTTTCAATCAACTCACGAGCCGATTTTAGTTCAAGATTAATCGCTTCAAAGCTTTTTTGCTCCGATGTAGCTAAGAAGTTAGCTAAGTTCTCTTCAAATTTAAAAAGTAGTTCATTTATTTTGGTTCGCATATTCTCTTCAGTTTGTTTTTGAGAATCGGCCATCTGACCAACAGCTTTTTGAACAAATGCATGATAACCACTTTGCGCTTGGTTTATGTTATTTGTGAATTTTGTTTGGAGATTTTGCATTGATTGTTGCAGTAAATTATTAGCTTGAGTAGTCATTTGATCTAGTTTTTCTTGAAATTGTTTTTCAAACAATTGAGATTCCATGCCTTTTTCCGTGCCTAATTTCAATGCACCCAATTCAGCTTGAGTCATAATGGCATCAGCTTTAGCCTGAGCAGAATTAATAATTGTCTGAGCTGATTGATTTGCCCATTCTGGATTTGCCGGATTTTTAGGTTGGGTTAATTGATGTCGTAGCTTTTCGTTTTGACTATATAGCCATCCGAGTACAGCTAATAGCGCCACAACGGCGATGGTGAGCAGTATTTCCATATATCTTTAATTTAACATTTTTTAGTAGTAATACAAATAGATACAGTAAGGTTTTAAAGCTTGGCTATAATCTAATAATAATAAAGATGACTACTACTAAGGCTAAAGCTGCAATAAAGGTAATTATCAAATGTAAACCAACAGAAAAGAGGATTGATTTCTTTGCTAATGGGTTTCTCCCAATAGCGACTACAGCATTTGAAACCGATCTAGAAACTGAGTAAAATCCTATTCCAAAAGCCATCATTGCTACTAATCCACCTAAAATATATCTCAAAACTAAAATAAACTTTTCCGGATCTTTAACATTCCTAAAAATGGCTGCATTAATCTCTTGAAGTAAACGGATATTATTTCTAGCCGTGGTAATCTCAGCGTATTCAATTCGAATTGCTACTTTTACAATACCAGTTTTAACTTTCTTATTATTTACAGTTATTTCTGGACCAATATATCTGGCATCTTCGGTAGCTAGCCCTAAGGCATAGCCTGATTGACCGGCCTTCATTCCTTTTCCAGCTACAGGTGAAGTAGTAACGAAATCACCTGTTTTAATATCTCCATTGAAATCAGAAATATTTACCTCAGTATCTCCACCCCGAATAACAGCCTGACCTGAATCACTAGCTTCTCGAAGAACTAATAAGGGTTCTGCCTGCAAAACACCGAAGATCCGATTATCATAGGAAACATCGCTGCGGGTTAGTCCTTTAGCTGAGTCACTAACTATAATATCTCCTGATATGGCTTCATTATCACCAACAGTATAAGTAGAGGCCACGTTTAGGCCCTGTGCATGTACGGTAGATACCGCTAACAAAAAAATAGCTGTTACCAGCGTGAGCAGAAGTGATTTCATTGGTTTAGCCTAAACTCTATTTTTATTCTAGAGGTTAAAACAGTAAGGATCAAGGTCTAGTTGCTTACTTGGTGGCTAGTAATTAGTTAGGGAGGCGGTTAGGGTATATCTAAATAAAGATGGGCGGTATAATCCTATACGCTATACGCTATACGCTATACGCTATACGCTATACGCTATACGCTATACGCTATAAATGCTACAATTGGCCTCAGGATTATGAAAAGATATTTACCAGCAGAATTTGAAACTAAATGGCAGGATGACTGGCAAAAAACAAAGCTATATCAAGCTGTGACTGGTTCAAATAAACCTAAAAAGTATATTTTAGATATGTTCCCATATCCATCTGGTGATGGCATTCATGTTGGGCATACTAAAGTTTATACTGCTTCAGATATTTTAGCTCGCTATTTCCGAGCTAAAGGATTTAATGTTTTGCACCCGATGGGTTGGGATGCTTTTGGTCTGCCAGCAGAAAACTATGCTATTAAAACTGGCATTCATCCCAAACTCACTACCGCTCAAAATATCTCTAATATTAAGGCTCAAATGCAGGCTGTCGGCTATTCGTATGATTGGTCAAAAGAGATTAATACTACTGATGAAAACTACTATAAATGGACTCAATGGATCTTTTTAAAGTTATATGAAAAAGGTTTAGCCTACGAAGCTGAAGCGCCAATTAATTGGTGTCCAAAGGATTTAACTGGCTTAGCCAATGAAGAAGTGATTAATGGTCATTGTGAGCGCTGCGGTACTCAAGTCGAGAGACGCGAAATTCGTCAATGGATTCTAAAAATTACTAATTATGCTGACCAGTTATTAGCTGATTTAGAGGGATTAGATTGGCCAGATGCTATTAAAGAGATGCAAATTAATTGGATCGGTAAAAGCCAGGGGAGCAGAGTTAAATTTGGAGTTGATCAAAAGGACTATCAAATTGAAATTTTTACGACTCGAGTTGACACTATTTTTGGTGTCAGTGCTTTAGTTATTGCCCCGGAGCACCCTCAAGTTGAAGACTTAACAACTGATGAACATCGTCAAAAAGTTGGTGATTATCTAAACCAGGTTTCTAAAAAGAGTGATTTAGAACGAACTGAACTATCAAAAGATAAAACTGGTGTCTTTACTGGTAGTTATGCCATTAATCCAGTTAATAATCAAAAAGTTCCAATTTGGATTGCTGATTATGTTCTTGGTTATTATGGAACAGGTGCAGTTATGTTTGTGCCCGCTCACGATGAAAGGGATTATCAATTTGCTAAAAAATATGACCTTCCAGTCACTACGGTTATTGAACCAGTTTCTGGAACTGAGAGACCAAATGAAGAGTTTCGTCAGAGTATTGTTGCTTTAGTTCATGATCCAAAAGAAAATAAGATACTTTCGATTAATTGGGGCGATCAATTAGGTGGATCTTTACTAATTGGTGGGGGAGTTGAAGCTGGTGAAGATATTGTAGCCGCGGCACAGCGAGAAGTTACTGAAGAAACTGGCTATCAAAATCTAAAATTAATTAGCCAATCAGAAACAATTCATCATCATTATTTCGCAGCTTCTAAAAATGTTGCCAGATTTATCGATGCCAAAATCTTATATTTCGAATTAATTGATTCTACGCAAATTGAGGCTAATTTATCAGCAGATGAAGCTGGTAAATTTAAAGTTGAATGGTTATCTATTTCAGAAGCTAACAATCAAATTAAAGATTCTCTTCACAAATATGCAATTGATAAATTCATTAATCAAATACCTTACACCGGGGATGGTATTTTAACTAACTCAGGCGAGTTTAATGGTTTAACTTCTGAGGAAAGTCGTGAGGCAATTACTAAATCTCTTAAAAAGTCTGGTTTAGCAGATTTTCAAACTCAGTATAAGTTACGTGATTGGATCTTTTCTCGACAACGCTATTGGGGTGAACCGATTCCAGTTGTGCATTGTCCCAAAGATGGTATTGTCCCAGTGCCTGAAGATCAATTGCCAATTAAATTACCAGATATCGCTAATTATCAGCCAACTGGAAATGGTGAATCACCACTAGCTGCAGTTGAGGACTGGGTAAATACTACCTGCCCTAAATGTGATGGTCCTGCTAAAAGAGAAACTAATACTATGCCTCAATGGGCTGGTTCTTGTTGGTATTATTTACGCTTTATCAATCCTGAAAACATGAAACAGTTAGTTGATCCAGCAGAAGAAGCCTATTGGATGAACATCGATTGGTATTTGGGCGGAGCAGAGCATGCTGTGTTGCATCTGCTTTATGCTCGGTTTTGGCATAAAGTTCTGTACGAAGCTGGAGTAGTTTCAACTAAAGAACCATTCCAAAAGCTGTCCAGTGTTGGATTAGTTTTGGCAGCAGATGGGCAAAAGATGAGTAAATCTAAAGGCAATGTAGTGCGCCCCGATGCCATTATTAAAGAGTATGGCGCTGACACCTTGCGGGTTTACGAAGCCTTTATGGGACCATTTGAAAACGCTATTGCTTGGGATCCAACTAGTATTAACGGCGTATACCGGTTTTTGTTTAGAATTTGGGAGGTCTTAAATCGCCCAGCTATTAAAGAAACAAATTCCGGAATTGAAGCTGCTTTACAAAAATCAATTTCCAAAGTTGGCAAAGATATAGAGAGTTTAAAGCTTAACACGGCCATAGCCTCACTTATGGAGTTTATAAACACTGTTTTTCACCAGGATCTAACCTCTTCACAGCAACAAAGATTATTAGTCATTTTAGCTCCGTTTGCGCCTCATTTAGCTAGCGAGATCTGGTCGAACTTAGGATTTGAAGGATCTGTTCATCAACAGCTTTGGCCTGAAGTAAACAATGATTTGTTAGTTGAGACCGAGTATAAAATTGTTATTCAAATAAATGGTAAACCCCGAGATGTTCTGACTGTACCAACCTCAATTACTGAAACTGAATTAACTGTTTTAGCTAAAAAATCTACTAAAGTTGCTAAATATATCGAAGATCATAAAATCATCAAGTCGATCTATGTTCCGGGAAAAATTCTTAGCTTAGTGGTCGGGTAGTAGCAGATCTTAGCAGTAATTAATCGTGACTGATAACTAAGTTGTCATTAAATATTAGCTTGATATAATAGTCTTTTCTCTTCATTAAATCCTTTGAGTAAATTTCACACACTGCTATTTAATATATCAGTGACTCTATATAAATCTATAATTTTTTATTAAAAATACTTAGCTTTGTTTAAATATAAAATTGATCCTATCTAATTTCTTTATGCTTGTTGACGGGTTATTACTTTACTCATACAATAATCTTACGATGTCTTTAATGCTTAATGATCAAAGTAATGATTTATCTAAGCAACAAAAGCGAGATAATGCTTGGTTAAAGCAACGTTTGGATGATCTTTGGTCCAATTACTTTTCAGATGTTGAAGTAACTAATCCAGTCGTGATTAGATTTGGCCGCTATTCTAAATATAGATTAGGCTCAATTAGGCTTAATCGTAAATCTAAAATATCCCAAATTACCATTACAGGCATGTTCAAAAAGTTATCGATTGACTCTAGAGTGGTAGATCAAACAATTGCGCATGAGTTATGTCATTATGCCCACGGTTTTTCTTCTTTTCGGCCTCGACTTCATAAATATCCTCATTATGGAGGAGTTATAAATAAAGAGCTCCGTCTTCGGGGGTTAGAAGCATTAATTCGTGCCTATTCGAAATGGGTTAAGGAATATCGTTTAACACTTTAAAATTAACTACTAGTCAAATCTATAATTGTGTTCTAGAATTCAGCCATCTGCCTCAACAGAGTGGAGCGTTTCAAATCTTACATAACCGCTACCAGAGCTGCTCTCTTTTTTAGCCTTGTAGGCATGGCTTTTATTGTCTATGGACTTATAAATCCTCAATCTGAAGCTATTAAAGTCCCTAGTAAAAGTCTGATTAATCCCTCTTCAAGTCCTGAAATGTCAGTAATCAAAGCTTATATTACCGGTGCTGTTAAACAACCTGGCGTTTATATCTTAACTTCTGAAGATAGAGTAGCAGATCTAGTAATCAAAGCTGGAGGATTCACAGAGAATGCCAATCAAAAATATATATCTAAAGATATTAATTTAGCTCAAAAAGTATCAGATGGATTTAAAATATACATACCCGACCTGAATGAAAGTTATCAGAATAAATCCTTTTTAACCAGTCCTTCGGGTGTAGATGCAACTAATAATAATTTAATCAGCCTTAATGCAGCCACGGCTAGTCAACTGGATCAGTTACCGGGTGTTGGTAGCGTTACAGCCACAAAGATAATTAATGCCCGGCCATTTGCAAGTTTGGAAGATTTATTAACTAAACAAGTAGTAAATAAATCAGTTTATGACAAAATTAAAGATTTGATCACCTTAAACTAGTTAAATATGTATCTAAACAAGCATTATTTTGGCTTAGTTCTACTTTTCACGATTTTATTCACGATCAGGCTGTGGCAAGTTGAGGGTTTTCACGGCTATTACTCAGACATATATTTAGAAGATTTAGGCATGATTTTTGAACCTTGGCGCAGATATTTATCCCAGATCTTTAATCAATATCTTGATCCTGAAGCAGCTGCTATTTTATCCGGAGTAGTTCTTGGTATTAAATCCGATTTATCCTCTAATTTAAAAAATGCTCTAATAAATACCTCTACCATTCATATAGTTGTAGTTTCTGGACAGAATTTGAGCCTACTAGTCGCCAGTCTTGCTCATTTTAATGGATATATCGGCAAAAGATTAACCAGTTTATTAGCTTTAATAATAATATTGGCATATTGTCTGATTACTGGATTGCAAATCCCTGTAATTCGTGCTGGAATCATGGCTAGTCTATGCTTGATTGCTCAGATATTTGGCAGAGAGCGACAATCTGTATTGGTGCTTTTTATAAGTGGCGCAGTAATGCTTCTCTATGAGCCCAGATGGTTATTATCCATTTCATTCCAACTGTCTTTTGTGGCAACATTAGCAACCCTCACCCTCACTCCAAAAATAGACACACTATTAATTAAAATCCCTTCACTTATAAGAGCAGATTTATCCAACGCTATTGCTGTCCAATTATTAATTTGGCCATTAATTGCTTTTTATTTCCAACAAGTTAGTTTAGTCGGTATATTTGTTAATACGTTAGTTCTCTGGACAATAGGTCCAATTATGATTAGTGGAGGATTATTATTAATAGCTCATCAGATTAATCAACAAATCGCTAGCTGGCTATCACTTATTCCTGAATTATTAATTACATTTCTATTAAAAGTTGTCTATTTTAGTAACAGTATCAAAATGAATCATTTGGAAAAAGTGATTTTAAGCATATCTTTCCTGATAGGTTCCTATTTTTTGGTATTAGGAGTATTTTA
>CAYTXH010000035.1:0-5991 GCA_964441115.1 uncultured Gammaproteobacteria bacterium
ACTAATAACCATTTATTAATTAGCTTCATTTGTTACCCGATATCAAATAAAATATTGGTTGTCCTAATGGATTATAGATTGTTTTGATAATTTTAAAATCTTCCATCCGTTGATCTTCAGTATCATCCCGAGCCGATGCTAAATACAAGACACCAGGTTTAATTAAGTCTTTCAAACCACCACGTTTTTTACCTTCATCATTAATCTGTCCAAAAACTAATTTCGGTCCTAATTTAAACCCATCAATACCTGAAACAACATTAGTTAAAGGTTTATCGCCTTCAAATTGTTGTTGAAAAACGGCTGGATCATATCCAGTGAAATAAAGATATCTAATTAATGACGGTTCATAACTATTATTAATAATTACAGTTTGGTATTGATCTTGTTGTTTAGCAACTTCAGTCATAGCTTCTTTAAATCCAACATGCCACCATCTCCAACTTTCAATCGGATAATGCAGATAATAACGATGCAAATAAAAGACCGTTTGAATTAACAATAAACCACTGACTGCCAAAATCGCTAAGTATCGACCTTTCAGTCGGAAACTAATAATTCTTTCAAAACCAATTCCAGTTAGCATCATTAACGGCGGGACCATCAAAAATAATCGAGTCGCATGATTACCTCCCCCTTGTGTCATGGCCGAAGGAATTGGAGATAACAGTAACCAACCAAAAATTAACCAACCAACTTTTTTATCTTCACTTCTAATTAAATAACCAATCCCAATTACTAACAACAAAGCCTGAATAAAATACAGCATCCCCATCTCTTGAATATGATGTCGAAATATTGGATCTCCATAAGCAAACAAGAAATATGGTGATAATGCTTGCAAATAATTCTGACTAAATACTTGACCAAAAACTAATGGTTTATTATGAAATAGATACTCAATTTGAGCATTTAAAGTTTGCTTCTGTCCAGATAAATCAATATATTCACTTCCTTTTCGAGCTAAATTTAATTTATCAATCAAAACGGTATCCTGAAAAATACTAATAGTGTTAAATCTTTCTCTCGCCACACCTGTTAACATCGAATAAACAGCTGGCAAACCAACAATTAAAATAGCGGCTGCAGTCAAACCAAAAACCAACCGCATTTTATTAAAATAATTTTTATTAAAAATCTCTTGACGATAAACAAAAATCAGCCACATTACCCATAACGGCACAAACACCACAGCTGTACTGTAAATATAAGGAGTCAATCCTAAAATAGCTCCTGCAGCTATTAATTGTTTTGGTTGTTTCAAATGATTAACAAACCATAAACTCCCCCAAACAATAAAACTCATCAGCATCGTTACTTCAAACGCCGATCGTGAATATTGTAGATGCCAGGGTGTAATCGCCACCATTAGTGCTACGGCTAAAGCTACTTTCTGGTTAAATAACTTCTTGGTTAAAAAGTACATTCCCAATAAAGAAATAATCCCCCAAATAACTGCTGGTAATCGCACTCCCCATTCGTTTAATCCAAAAACAGCTACAGTTGGAACTGTTGAATAAATTAAGAATGGTGCACGATATTCAGATAATGAATGAATATAAAACGGTAAAAATTGGCCTTGAAGATCTCGTCCAGTTTTCAACAAGGAATACGCTTGATAGCCGACATCAATTTCATCACCAAATAAAGCCGGCGGAACTTGATCTAATTGCCATAGTCTTAAAACCAAAGCTACAGTTACGATAGTTAATAGCCACCAATTAATTTTTTTCATTTATCCTTACTGTCGACTTAAACGCCTGAGCTGTCAACCACCAATTATAAATACCAACCACAGCATACATAATTATTAATATTGTTAATACCTGATAATTCTGATTAATCATTTCCAACCATTCAATTTTTGGCTCATGCATTCCTTGATAAAGATTAATCCCATGAAAGATCGTCATAAAGATTAATACTGGCCAATATCTTTTATCGATCATCACCAAAATACTTTCAAAAATAATCGCCGGAATTAAATATCTCTCATGCATTCGAGTCAGGATAAAGAAAAACATCACTGTTAAACAATTTAAAACAGCTAATAATTGACCTAAAGAAAAAGGTTTTCGAATTAACCAATACATCGGAGTCGATGCTAATGCTATAAAACCAATTCTTCCCCACCATTCCCAAGTTATACCAAGCCAAGTAGCATTATCACCCGCTTTATGGAAATTAGTAATAATTGCCCATAAATTTAAAGCATTATCTGCTGCCACTGGTGGGACATTTTTGAAGTTATATAAATATTGATTAATCATCGCTATAGGGGACCAACCAACAAATGGCAGATAGAGCAAATAACCAATTACTATTCCTCCTAACAACCACAAATAGAATTTCTTAAGTTGTCGGAGATGCCAGAAATAAATTAATAAAGGAATTACTAAAACAATTAAAGATTGCTTAGCCAAAAGTCCCAAACCAATCGCCACTCCTGACCAAAAGTAACGTCGATCCAATAAGAAATTAATTGCTACTAACAACCACCAAATAGGCCAGACATCAATTTGCCCCCAAACTGCTGATAAATATATAACTGTCGGATTAAAAACTAGCAACAACATCAACCACCAGCGATTTTTAATTTCTAATTTTGCTGCTAATTGCCAACCGACAATCCCCAACCCAACACTTGATAAAATGGCCGGTAACTTTAACCAAGCCATCTGAACATTTTCCCACTGCCACCACCAAACAATACTTGAAGGAAAGACTGGCAATACCTGATTTAGCCAAGAAATAATGTCGGCAAGTAACCGATAAATCCATAAACCAGCAGTAAATCCTAGCATCGCTAAAGGTGGATAATTCGGATCAAAAAAATTAACAAATTTCCGCTCATATAAACCATAACTACCATCAGTTAATATGCTGTTTGACCAAGTTAAATGATTCTTAACATCACCGGAATAATACGGCAATGCCAACCAGCCATATATCAACAAACTAATAATTACAAAAATAATTAATTTTATTTTTTTCATTTATTTTTTAATTTCTGTCCAAAAAAGATAATTAATTTTATCAATGTCGCTTTACCCCAACCAAAATATTTAATACCACTTGCCACCAAATAGTACTGGCTCCCACTACCTCTCATTGGCCAAAATAACGCTAACTGCCTTTGCCACTTATTCAGCTTAAATTTTTTAACTGTTTTACTACTTGCCCCTAATTGATGTTTGATTATTACTTCGGGCAAATACCAAACTTTATAACCCAAACCGTGCCATCGTTTACAAAAATCAATGTCCTCATAATATAAGAAAAACTTTTTATCAAAACCTCCAACTTTTAAGAATAATTCTCTCTTAATTAGCCAAGCAGCACCATAAACCGCCTCAACCTGAACTGGTTGATCTCCTTCAATTTGATATTGTTGATAACTACCCTTTTGACCAAACCAATATTCTTGTATTGCCCGACCTACAGTTGGGAAATTAGTCACCGAATCTTGAACATGTCCGTCATCCATAACCAATTTTGGAGCAATTAAACTATCGTCATGATCAGTGCCAAAATCAAGCAATTTTTTAACTGCTGTTTCGGTTAATTCAGCATCTGGATTTAGAAATAGCAACCACTCTCCCTGAGCATATTTTGCAGCTAGATTACAAGCTTCTCCAAACCCCAAATTGGTAGTGGATTCAATAACCTTTACTAATTGAGACTGATTTAAAATGTCGACCGATTTATCTTGGGAATCATTATCAACAACAATCACCTCAACACTGGTATCAAGCCACTTTAATGATCGCAAATAACCTGGCAACACCGATTCGCTATTAAAAGTAACGGTGATAATTGATAGTTTAGTTTTCATCAGCTTTTTCTGACATTAATCGCCATATAAATAAAACACTAATTGCTGCAAAACCAGATTGCCATAGGGATCGCCATAATCCTTGATCAACTTCAATATTTAATAATTGCCAAATATCTAAACCATAGTAAGCATTTGGAAATATTGGTGCCCATAATCCTAAACTTAAACTTTGATCAAACAAGATTAGTTGTCCTAACCAACAAACTAAAGCCACCAAAACCAACATCAGATATCGGCCTTTTGTTTGAATCAAATCAATCAAGACTAATGGCGTCAACCATAATAACCATTGTGGGTGATAATGAGTTAAGCTCAAAAACAATAGTAGAACAACTAACCATCGACTCCATAATTTCTCAGCAATCGGTTTTGTGTAATACCACCACCCATACACAATTGCTAATAACCATGGATATAACAAAATCTTTTCACCCCCTGACAGAGCAATTCCCGCGTATAAACTTTTCATACTTTGTTCAGCTACCATTGCTGTCGCCCGATATCCCGAAGAACTGATATAGGGCAATATCGATAAAGCATATGGGGCTAATGTCAAAATAAATAAGACTATTCTTTGTCTCCAACTCTGCTTCATTAACACAAAAGGCACAATTAAAAATAACGGGAACAGTTTAAAAGCTACCCCTACTCCTAAACTAATGGCCGCCCAATTCCAACGATTCTTTTTAATTAAGTAGAGTGCCCCAATTATTCCCACCACTGGAATTAGATCAAACTGTCCCATCATATATGTAGCAAACAAATTTAATGGATTAAAAAGCCATAATCCCCAAGCCCAAAGTTGTTGTTTTCGATCACTAAATAATTTAGCAAATAACCAAGCTCCCAATAAATCGATCGGTAACAATGGAAACTTAATTAATAATAGATGCAAGCTAAACCAAATATTTCCAAAATCTGAGGCAGTTTCTATCAAATAATCATCAAATAGCGACAAATGCAAACCATTCACTAATATTCCCTGCCATAATCCGTAGTACCAATAAATTAGCGGTGGATAATTTAGATTAACAATAATTTTAATTCGGGGATCTGGATCTTTCAGCGCATAATCATAAAGATCTAATAGATGTCCTTGATTGATAATCATCCCAGCATATTGAAAAGGCCGATAATCAGGATGCCAAGTCATCGCCGAAATCAGTAATTTAAGAATGATGCTACTAACAATTAATCCAATTAAAATTTTAGACTTCATTTATTAACTCCTTTAAATTTGTTTCAAAATTCTGTCGAGAATATATCTTCGATCGATCGATTGCTTCAGTTGATAATTGATGTAATTTAACACTATCACTTATTAAATCTAAAGTTTTTTCAATCAATTCTGGAGTATGTTCCCAAAACAACCCTGATTTTTGATCCTCAACAATTTCTGTTAATCCACCTTGTTTTATCACCATTGGTACAGCACCGGCTGCCATAGCTTCTACAGTAGTAATACCGAAATGTTCCATTTTAGTAGGATCTGTTTCATTGTAACCCATGGCATGCCAATAGATGCTAGCTGATCCATATAAATTTATTAATTCTGAATAACTTAAATTTGGATGAATCTCAATTGGATATCCCTCTGCAGAGGTTTGCAATTCTTTAACATAACTCATATCTCCCTCACTAGCCGAGCCAACTAAATGAAAAGTCCAACCTTTAGCTCGAGCATCAGCTGCTAAAATTTTAAAACTATCAATCAATATTTGATGTTTCTTCTCTCTTAAAAATCCAAAAAAACGACCAACTGTCAAAATCTGCTTTTTCTTAAACATTGGTTTGAGTTGATCAATTTCTACGGGAGGATATAAAACTTTGCCCGGTAATCGCCAATAATCTTGAGCAGCGTTTTGAGTAAACTGAGAATTATAAATAATCATATCCCATGATTTCAGCTTAATTTGATTCCACCAACTATTTAATTTTGGCGGTTTTATTGGAGACTGAATATGGAGTAGATTTTTCTTTGCTGATGCATAAAAAACACTCCCGTCAGTTAATGAGATTAATAAATCATATTGTTTAAAAAATGACCAACGTTGCCAGATTTTAGAACCTCTCCCTATCGGCGCTGCTACTAACCGACACTTACTCAAATCAATATTGAGTTGTTTTGATAATTTTAATTTAAGATCAACTCC
>CAYTXH010000035.1:6004-10344 GCA_964441115.1 uncultured Gammaproteobacteria bacterium
TTAAATGCGGATCTAATAAAATTTCGACTTGATGTTCAGCAGCTAAGATTTCCGCAATCGTTAAAATATAGCGTTCACCGCCACCACAAGAATCTAAGTATGGAGAATAAATTGCGACTTTCATGAATTGTAATTAATATTTAAAATCATTCTCGATCAATTTCTGATCAATATTCTCATAGACTTTCGGTAAAGGAGTTTTTAACTGTAATTGCCATAATTTAACATATGACAAATACAAGCTAAACACTTGTAATAAACAATCAATCATCCCAACTGTGCCATTAAAGAATCCTCGCCGCGCCACTCCTTGTTGCCACATCTCAGTAATAACGATTCTTAAAAATCTCCAACCAGTCATTGCTGGATGGTTCGCATCTAAACGCAATTTGGCATCAATATTTGCCCAACTTAAACTTTTTAAGACCATTGAATCAATATCTCGATGAGTTAAATGTAATAACGGTTCACTCAAATATTGTAATTTCCCTTCAAAGTCTGGCTGTTCATGAACCTTACCAGTCCAACCTTTTAATTTGGATTTTTTAAACAATCGAATTACATGATCCGGCCAAAAAGCGTTATAACGCTTTTCCTCTCCTAAAATAATATTTCTTCTGGGTACAGCCCAAGCTGATCCCGCTGAATCATTACTAATAATCTTTTCTATCTCTGTTTTTAAGGGAGCCAAAACTCTTTCATCACTATCTAAATAAAACACCCAATCAGTATTAACTTTATCTAAACCAGCATTCCTTAATAACGAAAAATCAATTGGCCCTGAGTTATGATCAACCTTAATAATTTGATCGGTGTATCTACCAGCAATTTTAAGCGTCTGATCTGTCGAACCATTATCAACGATAATTATTTGATTCACCCATTTAACTGACTCTAATGCTGCTGGTAACCAAACCTCATCATTTCTAGCCAGAATAATAACCGCAATGCTTTGACCCATCAGCTATAAAAGTACCATATCCAGAGCTTAGTTGCGAATTGACAGCTACCATTACCTGCTATAATAGCTTCAAATTCAATGAAGCGCTTAAGAACCATAATTCGTCAACACTGGCTGATTATTATTATTTTAGCTTTTGCCAGCTGGCTTCGTTTCTATCAGATAGAGAATCAAGTGCTTTTTGAATATGATGAACAATATAATGTTCAGTTGGTATACAACTTATTAATTAATGGCAAAATATCTCTAGTTGGCCAAGAAATGTCTTTTGGGGGTATGTTTTTGGGACCCTGGCATTATCTATTTTTAGTTCCCTTTTTATGGATGACTAAACTCCATCCTATTGGCGCCTATTATGCAGAAGCCACCATCGGCTTAATTGCTATTGGATCTTATTACTGGATTGGTCAAAAATTATTTAACCGCAATGTTGGTTTATTGGCAGCTTTCTTCCGATCGATTACATTTTCTGGTTTAGCTATTGATCGAGCCGTTAGTCCCGCTTATCCAAGCGAATTAGTTGCCCTCTGGTTTATTTACCTACTAATCCGTTTTTATCAAGGCCATCAAGTTAGTGTCATATTTTTATCATTACTCTTTGGATTGATGTTTACTGTTCATTTATCGATTCTACCCTTAGCTGTAGTATGGCTAATTGTTGCCGTTTGGAAACGCCCAATAAAATTAACACCGAAAATCTCAGCGCTCAGTTTACTCGCTTTTATTATTCCAGTAACTCCCCAATTATTATTTGAAATTAGACACCAATTTAGTCATCTTCTAAGACTGCTCAATACATTAGCCAGTGATGGCCATCAAAGTTATGATCTAATCCAAAGACTAGTTTATAACATATATTTTCATCTAGGGAATTTCTGGGGATTCTTCACTTATCAATGGGATTTTTGGTGGTTGGGAATAATTATCTTCGCGGCAATTAATTATCTTTTAATTACTAAAGTTAAATTATTTGATCATCCCGGAATCTCATTTATCTTTTATCTAACACTAGCAATTAATATTTTGTATTACTGGATCTATCCGCGTCATGTTCCTGAATATTATTTTATCGCCAGCCTACCATTAATTATTTTATTTACTTCAGCGATTCTAATTTATATTTGGCGATATCCCTTTGGCAAAATTTTAACAGTTCTTTTCATTAGTTTAGTCATTTATCAAAATGACTACATTTTTTCACCTCAAACATCCAGATTTAATAACGGAGCTACTCTTGGACATAAAGATTCAATTGTTAAATCGATAGTTAATAATCAACCTAATGATCAAGATTATTCAGTTTCTTATATTATGGAACGCGGTCGGGAATTTGGTTTTCAATATTTATTTAAATATTACGGACATCCCCCAGTTAACGAAATTAAACCACCTATCTACTCTATTGTTTTACCTAAAAGACAAGTTAATCCTCAAGAATTAAATAGCACTGGTGGAGAAATTGGAGTTATCTATCCTAAAGATAACTAGATATTTGCATTGCCAAATTTACCAAATAACCAATCAAAAAAAGCTCTTCTGCGAATTGGCATTCCTAGGTGTTTTATAGCTTCTCGTACTAAGGCAAATCTAGTTCTAAGTGATAAAAATTTCGATCCAAAAAGTAACCGATTTCGGGTAATATAATAATCTTGTCGTGGTGAACCTAATCCTGTTGATTGAGCATTAGCATGGTATACAACAGCTTTCGGTTGATAAAATATTTTAAATCCTGCTAACTTTGCTCGGTAACAAAAATCACTGTCTTCATAATATAAAAAATATCTGTCATCGAAAAACCCTATTTTTTCATACACAGCTCGGTCCACCAGCATCGACGCGCCGGTTACATAATCAGTTTCACCTGCTTGATCAAACTCTCCATTATCAGTCTGATCAACTCCTCGATGACCGCCTAAGACATTTGCTAAATCTAGCTGACCGCCGGCATACCAAATAACTTTTGAATCTTTAAAATAAATTTTCGGACCCAAAACACCAACTTGGTCCTTAATCAAAGAATCAACCATTACTGATAAGGTATTTTCTAACACTGTAGTATCAGGATTTAACACCCAAACTAAATCTACCCCTTTCTCTAAAACTCGTTTAATCCCGACATTATTCCCACCTGAATAGCCTAAATTATCACCAGTTTGAATAAATTCGACTGCCGGGAATTGAGACATTTGCTCTTGAAGATTATCCCCAGAATTATTATCGACCACTACTACTTCAAAATTTTGATAATCTGATTTTAGAACTGACTTTAAACAGCTTATTGCTTGATCTGCAACTTTATAATTTAGGATAACTACACCAACTTTTTTCATGACAATCGATTTTGAATTTTCTGCCAAGTCCGCTTGACTGGATTATCCGATAACTGACTTAGATCCATCCAATATTTGATCTCACCCCCAGACTTTTTAACAACACTATTTAATTGATCTAATTCAATTGATTGCTCTTTAAATTTCTGAAGTTGCCAAACCTTTAAGTACACCACTACAAAAGAAAAAGCTTGTAATAAACCTAAACCCAAACCATGAGCGCCATCTAAATATCCGCGGTGAGCAAAAAACCGACTTAGAAATTCTGATAATGGCTTTGTAATTAAATCTGTCCAATCAAATTTATAACCAGTCTTATCTAAGTCAGCTGCCTGAATAGATGTATAACGATTCATTCTATTAATAAATTGCTCAACTGTTTGATAATGCAAATGATTTAAAGATAAACCAGCAACTGCCTCTAAAGTTAATTTTCTACCCTTGGTTAAGGGTTTAGAGTGAATCTCATCCTGCCAAGTTACCATTCCTTTTTTATAAAATCGAATATGATAATCTGGCCACCAGAAAGATTGTTTAATCCATTTACCAAAAATCCAATTTTGTCTTGGTACTTCTACAAAATCAGCTTCATCTGTTGCAGCAATAGACTTTAACTTTTCTGCTAAATCTGGCTCAACAGCTTCATCAGCATCTAAAATTAATATCCAATCTCCAGTTGCTTCTTTTATTGCTCTATTGCGAGCCGGTTCAACATACCCTAATCGTTCATGAAAAATAACTTTCGCCCCCTGTCTTTTAGCAATTTGGACAGTTTTATCATCAGAATGCATATCACAAACCACTACTTCATCTGCCCATTTAACCGAATTCATAGCCCGTTCAATATGCTGTTCTTCATTAAATGTATTAATGACCACTGAGATTTTATTCATTAGCCATATCATATCATCTTAATCTTGCTTAGTCACAGCTAACTAGATTAATATGGTTGGTATGGTTGCAATAAAAAAATGGTCAAAGCTAGCCATTACTTCTTCGGTAATTTGGATCTCAAGTGGTTTTCTAAAATTAATTCCGATTCTTAATTT
>CAYTXH010000036.1:0-6089 GCA_964441115.1 uncultured Gammaproteobacteria bacterium
ACAATGACCAAATTATTTATGTTGTCGAAGGTAATGCTCAAATCATGATCAATGACGAAATTGAAGATTTCGAAGAAGAAGATTTGGTACTAATCCCAGCGGGCGCCAAACATAATGTCATTAATAAAGGTAAAGAATCATTAAAACTTATTACAACTTATTCACCACCACATCACCCCGATGGAACTATTCATCAAACTAAAGCCGATGCCGAAAAAGCTGAATCAAAAGAAAAATAAAAATTAAGTTCTGATAAACTCCATCGGATCAGAATAACCTAAATATCCATTATCCAAAGAGGTTTGGTTCAATCGTATTCCTAAATGCAGATGTGGGCCAGTTACTAATCCACTTTGACCTGACAAAGCAATTTTCTGACCAGATCTTATTTTCTGGCCAACCGAAACTTTGACTTCAGACAAATGAGCATACAAACTAATGCCCCACTTATGACTAACCTCCACCAACAATCCAAACCCATCCTGCCTCTCTATCTTTGACACCACTCCTCCATCCACAGCCAGTACACCCGACCCTTCTACCAATCCATAATCAATCCCGTTATGTCCCAATAATCCCCAACCCTGATAAGCCCTCGCAATCTCGTCACTATCCGGTATTTCTCCAAAATATTGGGTCACTTCGACATCACCTTTAAACGGCAATCTTAGCCTCGGCTTCATAATTTCATCCTATCATAGATAAATAGTATTTCCTTAGTTATCTAAATCTGGTACGCTGAAATAGATGATTATTGCCCACTTTGAAGTTCGTGAATCGGAGAAAAAATCTCTCCAAGAAAAACTCCCCGACCATTTACATCATTTCTTTGACAAAGAACTCAGCCCTGAGGTCATGGACCAAATTCGAGATACTGAAGCAATTACTTCTCACACCGGTTCACAAATCACGCGGCAAGTCATAGAACAACTCCCTAACCTAAAATTAATTGCTACCCGTACCACTGGATTTGATCACATTGATCTTCAAGCCGCTAAAGAGCGAAACATCACTGTCTGCAATGTTCCCTCTTATGGAGAGAATACCGTTGCTGAATATGCCTTCGCCTTACTTCTAACTTTAGCTCGAAAAATAGACACCGCTATCGAAAGAGTTCGTGTCACAGGATCATTTGAAACCGACGGATTGCAAGGCATCGATATGATGGGTAAAACCATCGGCGTGATCGGCACTGGCCATATTGGTTTAAGAGCAATTTCTATTGCCAACGGCTTTGGCATGAATGTTTTAGCTTTCGATGCTTTTGCTCGAAACGAGCTTCAAGAATCACATCATTTCCGCTATGTAGGACTCGAAGAATTACTCCAACAAAGTGACATTATTACTTTACATGTTCCCTACATTCCTGAGACTCATCACTTAATCGGCAATCACAATATCCAGCACGTTAAACATGGAGCTATTTTAATTAATACCGCCCGCGGTGCTGTTGTCGAAACTTCCGCTGTAGTCGAAGCATTGAAAAATAAACACCTCTCTGGTGCGGCACTGGATGTTTTAGAAGAAGAAGGCCATCTCAAAGATAGTACTACCTATTGTTTAGAAGATCGCTGCGACATCAACACTTTAAAAACTGTTTTACAAAATCATGTTTTGATGGATATGCCAAATGTTTTAATTACGCCTCACAATGCATTCAATACCATTGAAGCTGAACAACGAATTATCCAAACTACTGTCGATAATTTATACCGATTCATGGAAAACAATCCTCAAAACTTGGTTAAACTCCCTGACTAACCGTCTTGCAATTTCTAAACTCATCCCGTAACATGCTTTTAATGAAACTTCCAACTATCGTCGCAATTGTTCTGGGAAGCGTTGTCATCGCCGCAGCAATTATCTACTTCACTACACCTAAGAATTCTAATGTACCAGTCCCAACTCTACCTCCATTAGCTACTCCAGCTGCTAATCAACCTGAAACTTCACCCGCTACTGAATTGATTAGCGAAGACTTAACTGTCGGGACTGGTCCAGCTGTTGTTGCTGGAGATACTGTTTCAGTTCACTACACTGGAACCTTAACCAATGGTCAGAAATTTGATAGCTCTTTAGATCGTGGACAACCATTTGAATTCTCCGTCGGCGCAGGGGAAGTCATCAAAGGCTGGGATCAAGGTTTAGTAGGCATGCAAGTAGGTGGTAAAAGAAAACTCACAATTCCAGCAAGTCTAGGTTATGGCAGTCGCAGTGTTGGAACAATTCCAGCCAATTCTACTTTGATCTTTGAAATCGAATTACTCGCAATTAAATAATTAGTCTATCTCTCCAGCACTAGTATCGTCTTCATCATTTTCCTCAACTTTTTCTTCCTGCTTTTTTTCCGGCTTGGCTTTTTTCATTTCAACGTTGTAATCCTCTGGACCATCATCACCATAGATTTCAGATAAGCCTGCCTTCATTAAATCTTCATCCATGTCTTAATTATATCAATTTCAAATCGGTGATATAATCAATCACGATGCCCCATCTCAATATTGAAATTAAAGCCAAATGCGCAGATGCCACTCATATCCGAAAAATCCTCAAAGAACATAACGCTGACTACAAAGGCACTGATCATCAAATCGACACTTATTTTGAAGTTCCAGTTGGCAGACTTAAACTCCGCCAAGGTAACATCGAAAACAATTTGATCCACTACCAACGAGAAAACCAATCTGGTCCTAAGCAATCCATAATTAGCCTTTACACTACTTCGGATCCAAAATCCTTACTTCACACGATCACTCAAGCCCTACCCCTTAAAGTTGTTGTGGATAAACACCGCGAGATTTATTTTATAGATAACGTAAAGTTTCACATCGACCAAGTCAAAGATCTTGGATCATTTGTCGAGATCGAAGCCATTGATTATGATGGCACTATAGGCAAAGCCAAACTCCTCGAACAATGCCAAAACTACCTCGATCTATTTGGTATTACCGAAGATGACCTGTTATCCAATTCATATAGTGATATATTATTAGAACAATCATGAGCGCCAAACTCGACAAATATCGCTCAATGCGAGATCCAGATAAAACCCCAGAACCGTTCACTTCGGATGATCGTCATCCAGACAAATTGCACTTCGTTGTCCAAAAGCATCAAGCCACAGCCCTTCACTATGATTTTCGTTTAGAGGTCGATGGCGTTATGCCATCCTGGCCGATTCCTAAAGGTCCAAGCTTAGACAACACTGTTAAAAGACTCGCTCTCAAAACAGAAGATCACCCATTAGATTACCGACACTTTGAAGGAGTTATCCCTGAAGGTGAATACGGTGGTGGTCCTGTCATCATTTGGGATGAAGGTTATTACTATCCAGAGGTCGAAATAGAAAAAGGTGTCCGCCAACAAATCAAAGATAAGGCTGAAGGTGAAAAAGTCATGGAAGCAGCTATTGAAAAAGGTGAAGTTAAATTCTACTTACATGGCAAAAGACTAAAAGGTTCATTTGCCTTAATCAAAACCAAAGGTTTCGGTCCAAAAAATGCTTGGCTAATGATCAAACACAAAGATGACGAATGTGTCGAAGGCTATGATGCTGCCAAATTTACTGACTCTGTAAAATCGGGTAAAACTCTTGAAGATCTAACTGCATAATTTATTTAAGCAATCAAAAACTTGACAAGCAATATCAAAAGAATATAATACGCTCATCTGTCCAGAAAAACAGTTAAAGTGTTTAGCAAGAAATTCTCTTCTACTTGCTTAATACTGCTCTCACTCCTTCCCTTCCTTTTGGTCATTTTTTACCCGGGGCTAATCAAAACCATCTATTCACAAGAATCAATTTTATTTCAAGATAGCTTTGATATTAGAACTGATATCAGTAAATGGAATATTAAATCTGGATCTTGGAGTGCCCCACAAAATCGATTAGTTGGCGAAGCTTATGGTTTTAATCAAACTGGTCAAATAGAAATCAAAGATTCTAATTGGAATCATTTTCGATTAGAATTCGATGCATATTTTATATTAGGTGTCGATTTTATTATTAAGACCCGTGATAGTCAGAACGGATATTATTCATTTAATTTCAGATCAAACGCCGGTGGAAGATTTAACACACCTGAGATAATTATTCAAAGACACCAAGTAAATAATTTCAAAGAAATATTAAAGACAAATCAATTTAATGTTCCTAGAGACTTTAAGAAAAATCGAATAATTATCGAGCAAATAGGGAATCAAATCTCAGTTAAACTTAATGATGCTATTGTCTACCAAGGAATTGACGACGGAAGTAATATCCAACAAGGATCAGTCAGTTTTAATTATTATACGGGCACTGACGGTGAAACAAAAACTCAAATCGATAATGTAATTGTTTATCAACTACCAGGACCTGCTAACACGCCCACACCATCGCCTACTGCAACACCGATACCTACACCAACACCTTTAATTCCTCTCATATTTATACCAGGCTTTGGTGGGTCCGAACTTCAAACCAAACAAGAAGTCATCTGGTCACAACCCGATGGCCATGGGGGAACGTATACAAACACCTATAAACCTAATGAAAAAGTTTGGCTAAACATCAGTAAAGCAGCAGCGCCTGGAGAAGATGACTATTTTGATATTTTAAGACTAAACACAGATGGAGAAACGGAATCTGCTGATTTAGAACTAACAAATACTACTTTCAACTATGATCAATTAGTTCATTTTTTCACTACTAATGGATATACTCTAAATCAAGATTTTTTCATCTTTAACTACGATTGGCGAAAAGACTTCCATAAAACCACTGATGATCTATCTACTAAAATTTCTGACATTAAAAATAAAAGTGGTCAATCAAAAGTTGATATCATTACTCACTCTGCAGGTGGTTTAATTGCTAGGAAATACATTGCGGATCAAACTAAAGCTGTTAATGTTCGGAAGCTATTTACAATCACTCCTCCACATTTAGGAGCCGTTAAGTTTATACAGTATTTAAGATTCGGTGGATGTCTAACATTAAACCCATTACTCGAATCTCCAATATGCGCTGGAATATCACCCACAGCACTTAAAGATGTTATCCAAAACTTCCGAGGTGGCTACCAACTCATTCCCTCCCAAAAATATTACTACTTCTATGATGGTTCAAAATCCGATCTAGTTGAACCATACGCAGATGCAAATGACATTGACAGTGATGGAGTCACCGGTAGTTTAAGTTACTATCAAACAAAAAATCTTTTGAGTAACTTAGGATATAACACCATTCTATATAACTCAGCTGAAACATTTCATTCACTTGATGATTCACTGTCAAATACTAACGGGGTTGATGTCACTATATTTGCTGGATCTGGATTAAGCACTACAGGTCAAATCATTGAGAGAAATAAAACTAACTGGCAGGGAAAAACCGAAAAAGTGCATGAAATATATAAAATTAACGGTGATGAAACCGTCCCCCTATTTAGTGCTTCACTAGATGATCCGATCAACAATCGCTCACTCAAAGGAACCGCAAGAGTCTTATATGTCAAAGCAGAACACGGTAAAGCACCAAATAATGATTCTGTCTTAAATCAAATTAAAAACTTGCTTAGCGACAATACTCAATTAGCTAATGGCATTCAAACTGAATCATTCAAGCTCCGTGGAAAATTATTTGGCATCTTTTCACCAGTCAACCTCCATGCTTATGATAGCCAAGGCAATCATACTGGACCAACACCTGATGGAAATTATGAAACAAATATCCCCGAAAGTAGTTACGAACAATTTGATCAAGATAAGTTCATTTGGCTACCGGATGACCAAAATTATACCCTAAAAATGGAATCAACAGGTGAAGGATCTTTTGATTTTAAAATCACTGACTATAATGATGATAAACCTAATAAAACCACTTATTACAAAGAAATACCATTAACGACTACCACTAAAGCTGAACTCACCATTCTCAGCGGCGAAACTCAATCACCTAATATAATCCTTGATACTGATGGTAATAATCAAACTGATAAAAGTATCGCACCATTTTCTACTGTTAATGGTGAATCCTCTCTTGATACAACAGCGCCTGTAACCAAATATCAAATTGTGGGTACTAATGGAACTAATAACTGGTATCA
>CAYTXH010000036.1:6099-8089 GCA_964441115.1 uncultured Gammaproteobacteria bacterium
GATGTAAATATCACACTCAACCGTTTAGACAATGATAAAGGATCAGGTGTCAAACAGATTTTCTATTCAATAAACGATCAAATACCCCAAACATATTCTAATTCATTGACCATTAACACAGAAGGCCTAACAACAATCAAGTATTATGCGATCGACAACTTAGGTAACATTGAAAACAAACAACAACTCGATATCAAAATTGATAAATCTGCACCAGAGGCCAATATCACTTTCAACACGAACACTCTAAGTTTTGATATTACTGGAATTGATAATCTAACTCCAAAACCCATCACCACCGAATCAAATCCCGGTGAAATAATTATTACCGACCAAGCAGGTAACATAACCAAATTAATTGTCTCTCCTAAAGAACGAAAATTACGTGACGAAATAAACATCAAATCAATCAGTTACAACAACTCTTTACCACAAGACATTTCCAACAACCGTTTTATATCTTTTATAATTAAAGACCGCAAGAATAAAATTTACCTTTTTGACCAGCGAATTATCATCCAAAATCAAGAACGTTTATCAAGTAACTATTTTTGGATTACCAATCGATCTCGCATAATTAGCACCATTTATAAAATGAGAACGGAACAATACAAATCTGGAATCATTTATTTGAAGCTAACTACACAAAAAGGTCAACTACTTCCTAGTTTTTGATATTTTTATAAGGGTATAACGAACCAAAAATAAAGTTACAGTCCAAAAAACAATATTTAATACTAAGAACGGAAAATCATAACTTCCCCCAAAAAAACCTATACTAAGGTATTTAAACGGAAATCCCAGAATGAAATTGGGAAATCCTATAATTGCTGCTACTATAGGAAAAGCAATTGTAAGTATTACACCTAACGTTAAAAACAATAAGCAAAAAATTATTTTCTTCCCCATACTAAAAAATTACCACCACGACGGTCTAAATTCAAGCAATTAAACATTAATAATCCATGTTTATTATAGATAAATTCGTTAATACGTTACTATATTTTTATTACAGAACAGAAGTGTAAATTAAACTATTAATTACCCGTTGCACTTTCGCTAAAGCTTTGTATAATTACCTCACTGCTCTTACTTGATGAGCGTTTTGACTTTAAACGATCTTCCAAACTTCGAAAAGCCTCGTGAACGGCTACAGCAATATGGTCCTGAAGCATTATCTATCCAAGAATTGATTGCACTCATTTTAGGCCGGGGAATAAAAGATGAACCAGTTATGGTAATTAGTCAAAGAATCATTTCAAAATTTGGCTCACTGGAAAATTTAGCTAATGCCTCGATTGATGACCTCTGCCAAATTAAAGGACTAGGTATTGCTAAGGCAGCTCAAATTATCGCCTGTTTTCAGCTCCAGAAAAGGTTAAAACAACATCATATAAATCATTATGATAAAGCCACAAATTTCGATAAAATAACCGAGGTTTTAATTGAAAAATTCGGACATTATACAAGAGAACATTACGGCATTGTTTCCCTAGATAGTAGAAATAAAGTTCTTGGTATAGACACTATTTCTATCGGAACTTTAACTGCAAGCATTGTTCATCCAAGAGAAACTTTTGAATCAGCTATCCGCCGTCATGCCGCAAAAATAATAATTGTTCATAACCATCCAAGTGGAGAAATATATCCATCAGATGCAGATTATGAAACTACAAAACGGTTAGTAGAAGGCGGAAAAATACTTGCGATAAATGTAATCGATCACATCATTGTTACAAAAGATAATTACTATTCATTCATTGAGAACGGGATGTTATAAATTAGTTAATTTAAAGACCGAAAATGAAAAATGGGCGCTGTGATGTATATGGCGCTCATTTTTTTTAGATAATTAAAGTTTTATCAGATGCCGGCTGTAAGGCATTATTACTCAAAAAAAAGTATAATCTACGTGACAAGATGAATAGTATGTGATCTTTTAAGTTGATTTTTACTGAACGATAAATGGAATTATGGAGGAATGATTTGG
>CAYTXH010000036.1:8099-10230 GCA_964441115.1 uncultured Gammaproteobacteria bacterium
TAATTTAAACAGAAAATCTTCCAGTTTTAGGATTTAGTTCTGGATGATGAAAAATCAATTCATATAAGTGGTTACTCTGACGCTCTGCGTTTGGTCCCAACAACATAAAACAGGGAATATCTTCCGGCAATTTAACTACTCTCCCTCCATAGACCGGTTCTGCTAAACCACCATCTCCGAGAACTCTGGTTGAAGCGTATACATCTTTAGGAATCATTCTTACCAAGCCACTACCAGATCTCATTACCGTTAACTCTGCTTTGTACCGACTTGGTTTCCATATTTGAGGTGTCAGATCATAATTTCCTTCAGCAAGTCTTTCAGAGTGCATACCAAATCTAGTCAATAAACCATTAACTTGAGATGACAGTGTTGCTAGGTCATCTGACTCTAATTCAACTCCTTGCTCCATTTTTAAATGCTTTGGAAAACTTAATCGTTCAATAGCCATATATGTGAACGAATATACTATATATCTATATTTTAGTCTATAAGCTTATTCTCAGCATCAATTACTAAAATCTTATCTCTTAAACTTAATAAATCTGACAAAAATCGGTATAATACACTAATGCCCATTGCCCTAGATAATTTAGATTGGATGACTTTCAATGTTTCCCTTGCTGTAGCCGGCGTTGTGTTTGGTTGGATATATTATTACCTCAATAATAAACTTAGTTATATTTTCTTGCCAATCTGGATATTATTTTTACCCAATACTATTTATTTACTAACCGATGTTGAACACTTTATTGCACAACTCCCAAAAGTTAGTGGTCAAGAAGAAAATATTATTATCCTCCAATATATTGTTTTATTTATCATCGGGATTGCCAGTTATTTATTGGCAATGCGACCCCTCACTAAGTTCTTTCGATCAATCAAAATTAATCCTTCTGGTGATTTAGCATTAGCATTAATCGCAGTTCTAAATTTTGCCATTGGACTAGCTTTAGTATTAGGAAAATTCCAAAGAACTCATTCTTGGTATGTGTTCACAGATCCCTTAAGTGTTATTAGTGATGTCTTAGAAGTATTCTATACCCCAAATCTACTCGCTATGTTCTTCTTTTGTGGTCTAATTACTAATCTAGTTTATTTAATATATCACTTTACTCTCGTAAAATCCTATTCAAAAAAACATAAAAAACGTTAATTAAAACACTTGACCAGTCGAGTATAATAATCTCGCTTCTATGCAAATCAAACTCAATAATCAATTAGTTGAATATCAATTAAATAAATCATTTAGAACCAGTTCCTTACGAATCAGTATTGATCGATTTGGAAAAATAAAAGTTTCAGCACCCAAATTAATCCCTCAAATCCTAATCGATCAATTTTTAATGTCAAAAGCTGATTGGATCCTTAATCATTTAAGCAAAATAGCACCATCAAATAATTTAAAATCCGATGCTGAAATAAAAAGAGAATTTATTCGCAACAAACCCGTTGCCAGACAATTCGCCAAACAAAGATTAGAATACTTTAATCAATTCTACGGATATAAATACACTCAGATAACTATTCGCAATCAATCCTCTCGTTGGGGTAGCTGCACTAGCAATGGCCATCTCAGTTTCAATTATCGAATAGCGCTTATTCCCCCAGAGCTAGCAGATCTTGTCATTGTTCATGAACTTTGTCATCTCAAAGAGATGAATCATTCTCATCGATTCTGGGCACTAGTCAGAAAAGCTATTCCAGACTATTTAACGCGAAGAAATCAGCTTAATAAACTCGATTTAAATATCAGTGAAGACTAAACTTTCTTATAATATTGCTTCATTACAGTGTTAAGCATATAATCAAACAATCCTTATGGAGCTACTTTTCCTTGATACTGAAACTACCGGCAATGATCCAAAAAACGATCGATTAACTCAAGTTTGTTACAAAATCATCGATCAAGTTGAGTGCGAGTATTTCAAACCTCCAGTTCCAATCTCTATAAAATCTATGAGCATTACCCATATCACCAATAAAATGGTTGAAGACAAAGCCCCATTTATCGGCAGTGATCTGTTTAAGAAATTAGAAGAGATTTTACCTAATCATGTTTTAGTCGCCCATAATGCCAAATTTGATATCGAGATGCTCAAAGCTGAAGGTCTAGAAGTTCCTCACCATA
>CAYTXH010000037.1:0-10054 GCA_964441115.1 uncultured Gammaproteobacteria bacterium
TTCCATATTCGGGTATTTACCACCACCCGGTTTTCCACCAGCAAAAACTTTCAGTAAACTGCCACCACTACTGCTAACTGGTGCTGAGGTTGGATTTGATGAAGTTGAAGGTTGAGGAGTTGCTGATTCAGTTGGACGACTAGGAGGTGCTTCTGTTTGTAGGAAACTATTACCGGATGCTGTAGTATCGACAACTTTAGAGAAACCACCAATAATTTCGGCATCTTCAGCTTCAAGGTGAATGTCAATATTAATATCACTAGAAAATTGCAGATTATCTAGAAAAACTTGAGTCAAACTGTCATTCAGGCTAATTAAACCTAATCCATTAATGTCTGGTCGGTCTAAATTAAAATCTTTGAGTGGAATTTTATATCTTTTCCACTCTGCATTATCTGGACTTGAGGTATATTTGCTAATGTCTAATGGGAGTGTTTCTCGATCATTAACAATTAGATAAACCATTAACCGAGCAGTATTTGGAGTTGATTTGAGTTGAAATTCGATTTGTTGGTAGATTTGAGAATTTAGATTTTTGTCATATCGAAAGATTAATTTTGAATTTGGTGAACTCAGATTAATATCTGCCACTGTTTGGCTTTTATCAATTGGGTTGGCTACAGAAGATTTAAAATTAACTTGGGTCTCAATAGATTGATTAGACCATCCACTAGCTAGATCAAAATCAGTATAAATTTGATGACGATTGCCGCTACCGGCGGCTTTACTAGAAAATAGCTGTTGACGTTGAACTAAATAGGCTCCGATGGCGATTCCAGCAATGAGCAGGACAATAAGTAAAATTGATAAGAGATGAATAACTCCAGATTGATTTGTTTTAACCACTAAATTAATTAAAAACTATTTCGATCGGTGCGTCTAGAGGTGGATTATTAAGGAGTAGGGTTTAGAGATAGCGTATAGTTAAAAAACTAATGCTGCTTACGGCAGACCGTTAGCTGTTAGCTGACTATCCAGACTAGATCTTCGTCATTAAGTAGCCGGTTTTTTTATAGCTTTCGATAATTAATCCTTGCTGTTGAAGTGTTTGATGTTTTCGTAAACGGTATAATAGTGAGCTTAGAGCCCAATCGCTGGCAGAGTTTGGTTCATCAGCCCAAACAACAGTGAAGATTTTTTCTGAAGGGACTACTTTATTGATATTGTCTTTTAGTAAGCGGAATAACTTTTGTTCTTTACTAGACATTTTGGTGGGTAAGCTACTATTTATATAGTCAGCTAATAACTGGCTAAATAAAACAAATCCATTGGTTGTTTCTTTAACAATTCCTACTCCGAGTAAGTAGTCATCAATTTGATTAACTGTTTTGCCTTGAGCAATTTTTTTAATAGTTATTTTTTGTGGGTAATCTAAATAGTCATAGATTTCTTTTAACTGATATTTAACAAATTGATCAATAAATGGTGGCTCTAACCTTTCAGATTTTAAGAATAGTTGGAGTAATTGATAGTGACCTCCAGAAAGCTGAATGGCGCGTTCAATGAATTCAGGACTATGAACTTCAGCATTACTACTTATTTTTACTAGTTCCTGAAGATCTTGATTTGTATATGGTTTTAAATAAACAGTTTTAGAGAATAAATTATGTTTATCGGCAGTAATATCAGTTGGTAATAATTGTTCATAGGGTTTATTAGCTGTAAAAATGAAAACAATTTTTTCCAAATTTACATTTTTTAAATTCATTAAGTCAGCAAAAAGCTGATTCGAGAAATGGCTTTTTAGATGATCAAAACGATTCAGGATTAAAACAACTCGGTGATGTTGGCTCGTTAGATAGATGAGTTGTTCGCGACATTTTTCTAAAACTGCTTGTTCAGTATCTGGGATGATATCGACTCCTAATTCTCTAGCTAACAATTGATAATAATTTAAGCGGGTAATATCTGCTAATTGATAAGTATCGGTATAAATAAAGTGGGCAAATTTTTGGAGGGCTAGATATCGCAAAAAAATAGATCCACCAACTCCGGGCATACCACTTAGAGAAAAAGTAACAGAATGATCAATCAAATTTTTAAGTTGATTGATAGCTTGATGGGCGAAATTGGGCGATAACTTTGATTCTATAAAATTATTTAACATAATTTATGGCTAAATATAACAATATTTTGACAAGTATATATCAAGCATAAAATTATATCAAGCTATAAACTATTAAAAGTCTGGAAAGACAAAAGATAAATTATGTGTGGAATTGTTGGATATATCGGTCAAAATAACACCTCGGAGATCTTATTAAATGGATTAAAGCGTTTAGAGTATCGTGGCTATGATAGTTCAGGTTTATGTATTATTGCTGATGAAAATTTAACTACTTATAAGAAAAAAGGGCGGATTGCTGAACTTGAATCAAGTTTGCCGACAGCTGTTATTCCGGGAAAAATTGGTATTAGTCATACCCGATGGGCGACTCATGGTGAACCAAACGAAACAAATGCTCATCCCCATTTAGATTGTAAAAATGAGATTGCGATTGTTCATAACGGAATTATTGAAAACTATCGATCATTAAAAGAGTTATTAGAAAAGGAAGGTCACACTTTTGTTTCAGAAACTGATTCTGAAGTTTTAGCACATTTAATTGAAAAGTTTTATCAGGGTGATTTAGAACAAGCAGTAATTCAAACTTTAAAATTAGTAGAAGGAGCTTTTGGTTTAGCTGCAGTTCACAAAAACGAAAATAAATTAATTGCTGCTCGTCGCGGTTCGCCGTTGGTAGTGGGAGTTGGAAATGGAGAGATGCTAATTGCTTCAGATGTTTCAGCAATTTTAGATCGAACAAAGCGAGTAATTTATTTAAATGATAATGAAGTTGTAAATATTACTGCTGATGGTTTTTCAGTTAAGGATTTAAATGGTGAAACAGTTGATAAACAAATTGATCAAATAAAATGGACTGTGGATGAGATTGAAAAAGGTGGTTATAAGCATTTCATGTTGAAGGAGATCTTTGCTCAGCCAGAGAGTTTAGAACTTACTTTAAGTGGACATATCCGGGGAGGAAAAGTAAAGTTAACAGTCAATATTCGACCAAATGATACTCGGCGAATTATTCTAGTGGCTTGTGGAACAAGTTGGCATGCAGCATTAATTGGTAAATATTATTTAGAAAGTCTAACAGGTATTCCAGTTGAAGTAGATTATGCGTCTGAGTTTCGTTATCGGAATCCAGTAGTTGGTCCTGATGATTTAGTAATTGCTATATCTCAATCTGGGGAGACTGCGGATACATTAGCAGCGATTAAAGAAGCCGAGTCAAAAGGGGCACTAACTTTGGGAATTGTGAATGTTGTTGGATCGACAATTGCCAGAGAAGTAGAGTCGGGAATCTACTTGCACGCTGGACCAGAGATTGGTGTAGCGAGTACCAAAGCGTTTTCTTGCCAGGTGATTGATTTGTTACTTTTAGCTTTATATTTTCGACAACAACAAGGTAAGGAATTAGATAAGGAGTTATTAAAAGACTTACAACATATATCAGAAAAAGTAGCTAAAGTTTTGGAACAAAATGAGTCAATTAGACAATTAGCTGAAGAGTTAGTGGATGTTAAGAATGTGTTGTACTTAGGACGAGGAGTGAACTTTCCAGTGGCTTTGGAAGGAGCGTTAAAACTGAAAGAATTGTCATACATTCACGCTGAAGGTTATCCAGCAGCAGAGATGAAACATGGACCAATTGCTTTGATTGATCAAGATATGCCGGTGATATTTATTTTGCCTCCAAAAGAAAATGATATTTATCAAAAAGCTGTTTCAAATATGGAAGAGATTAGAGCTAGACAAGGAAAGATTATTGCTATTCAAAATGAACGAGATCCCAAAATTGAAAAATTAGTTTATCGATCTATTCAGGTGCCACAAGTTAGAGATGAATTGTCACCAATTGTAAACAATTTACCATTACAGTTATTGGCGTATCATATTGCAGATTTAAAAGGACAAGATGTTGATAAGCCACGTAATTTAGCTAAGTCAGTTACTGTTGAGTAGTTGGTTTATTAAAGTTTATTAATTCAATTTTTCCTTCTTTGATAATTATTAAAACTCCTGGTTGGGGATATTCTAGAAATCGTGATTTATGGTTTGATAATAATTTCATGAGCTCTGTGATGACTGCGCCGTGAGTACAGATAGCGATATTCTCTGCTTCAGTTTCTGCGATTGAATCTAAAAAGTTTTTAGCTCTTCTTCTAACTTGCCAATGAAATTCTAAAAAGCTTTCAGTGAGTCTTAAATCAGTTTGAAATTGATAACCGGTTTGATCGGTAATAATTTCAGCAGTTTGTTGACATCGTTTTAATGGAGATCGAAAAGCTTGGTCAATTTTTATATCAGTTAAGTATTGTCCCATTTTTGTTAACGCGGGTTTAGAATCTTCCAAGATGGATGCTGTAAATACTTTCCAACCATAGCTTGTATGATACTTAGTGGCAAATGTTTGTCCGTGACGAAAGATGTAATAGGTTTTTGACATAGCTTAAAAGAGCAGCCGAATAAAGTAGGGGATAAAGACAATGGCACCAATCATGGCTGCTGAAATGGAGATAACTAAAACAGCGGCAGCGGCAATATCTTTGGCCCTTTTAGCAGAAGGGTGGATGACATCAGTAAATGCATCAACAATTTCTTCGATAGCAGTATTAGTTAATTCAACACCGATAACTAATCCAATAGCTAAAATAATGACTAACCATTCGATAGTACTTAATCCAAAATAAAATCCCAAGCAAAAGGTCAAAATACCTAAAGTGAGATGGATTTTTAGATTAGGCTCTTCCTTAAGGGCTGTTTTTAAACCGGAAAGTGCATATTTAAATGAATTAAGCCGTTTTCTGATCATTGAGATAAGTATACTGCTTTTTATTAAAATGGCCATATATTTGAAATCTATAGGCTATTTATGAGATAATATAGAGATGAAAAGCCAGTCAATTAAGTACAATCCGCTTGCTGGGCAAATCACCCTTTTCGATCGAAATTTAGCCTCAGAAATCCGAGGTTCGATGATGTTGGTTCCGCAAAATAATCGATTGATTGATCAGTTTGAAAAACTTTATCTAAATGTTAATGAAATTATTAAAAATAGAGCGCGAAAAGTACTAGAGATTATTCAAAAAAAAGGTCATGAGATTTGGGGATATGCTCATAAAATTAATGACTTTTTTACTGTACCAACTGATTCTGTTGTAGATTTTTTTCAAGTAAAATTAAACAAACTTTGGCAGTCATTAGCAATTATTACAACTATTATTGGTATTTTAGGAATCGCTTATTTATTAGTTCCCTTATTGGTTTTACAGTTAGAACTTTATTTTCGAGAACAGAGCATCGCTGCTAAGAAAGTTGAAGTGCCAGTTATCGAAGGACTAACTGGAATTTCTCAAAACCAATCTGTTGTAAGCTTTCACGAATTAGCTCAACCTTTAAATTATCGACCAACGCCGTTAGTTGGTTTTAATATTAATATTCCTAAAATTGAAATTAATTCCAAAGTTATTGAAAATGTTGATCCTTCAGATAAGGGTGAATATTTAGATGCATTACAACATGGAGTAGCTCATGCTTATGGTTCCTATTTTCCCGGAGAAGATGGACCTGTGGTTTTGTTTGCGCATTCAACTGATACAGTTCAAAATATTACATTCTTCAATGCTCAATTTTATGCAGCAAAAGATTTAGTTGAAGGGGATGAAATATATATAACTAAAGATTCTAAAGAATATCGCTATATTGTTGAATCCAAGATGGTTATTGATCCAAAAGAAACTCAACATATTCAAGAGTCTGATAAAGATTTAATCTTAGTTACATGTTATCCACCTGGAACTGACTGGCAACGATTAGTGGTTTTTGCCAAATTAGCACCACCGAAAATATAAGCTATTATTAATATAATGATTAACTTTGGAAAAAAACTATTAAAAAAAGTTCAGTTGGGGATTAAAAGTCATCCGGTATTAATTTTATTGATTGGACTATTATTAGTTATTTCTTTAGTAAATATTAAGCCTGGATTTTTTATCATGGGGTGGGACAATTTTTCTTCATACTTAGATCTCCCATTAAATCTTAATCGTTCTCTATCAGTAACTTGGCGAGATTATCGTGGTTTAGGAGTTCCTTCAGATTCTGAGGTGGTTGATATTTTTCGTCAAATTACTTTTTTAGGTTTAGATTTAATTTTACCTTTATGGTTTGTTGAGCAAGCTTATTATTTATTATCGCTGTGGATGGGAGTGATATTAATGTATTGGTTGGCGGTGAAGTTATATCAACTATTAATTAAAGCGAGTGATACTTCACCTCCTGATAAACATAATTTTCTGACTAAATGTTGGGATTTCTTAAAGCTAGATAACTCTAGTTTAAAATATCAGGATATTATCGGTGGTTTAGCAGCTGTCTTTTATTTATTTAATTTAAATACTTTATCTACTTTTTATTTTCCGATCGCTATGTATGTGACTCGATTTTGGTCACTTCCAGCTCTTCATTTATTGTTGTTAGATTTTATGCAAAAGAAAGAGATTTCAAGGAAGTGGTTAATCTTGGCGGTTATAGTAATTTTATTTACCAGTACTAGTTATTTAACTGCTACTGTTTTTATTACTACATTTTTGTCTTTATTAATTCATGGATTCTTCTATTTCAAATGGCGACGTTTTTTAATGGCGATATTAGTATTTCTATTTCTTAATCTTTTTTGGCTAATGCCGTTCTTTAACTATACTTTGCAAAAAGCAGGGGCGATCCAATTATCGACAGCTAACATCGAAGGTAATGAAGCCTTATTAAATAGATCTTTAGATTACTTTAGTTTATCGAATCAGTTAATTTTTTACTCAACATATTTTGAGATGAAGTGGTTTAATCCCGACACTAATTTTCCAACTAGCTTTTATCCATACGTAAGTCAGTTATTAACTTTTCCAGCCAATTTTGGTTTATACATTTTTCCAGTTATATATATATTGGGGTGGATCTCCATACTATTAATAATCTTTAGTGGTTTATTGGTAAAAGCACGAAAAGTAGTGCCATTAATATGGGTGGTAATTCACAGTTTAGTTTTTCTGGTTTTGACATTAAAAGAGAGTGGTCCATTCGGATTTGTCTACACATTGATGAGTCAGTATATTCCGTATTTTGAAATTGTTTTTAGATTTGGTGATGCAAAATTTCATCCATATATTGTATTAACAAGTTCTTTTGTAGCGGCTTTATTTATGGTTTTAGTTTTGTTTGATTATTTACCAAAGTTAGTTGGTTTGTTAAGAATTAAGTTAGACAGATCAGTTCTAAAGTGGGGACATCGATTATCGATAGTAGTAGTACTTTTAATAATTATTGTTCAGGCAATGATGTTCCAAAGTTATTTTAAAGGCCAACTAGTTGGTTACTTTATGTATAACAAAATTCCTGAAGCATATTTTTCAATTGCAAAAATTATTAATCAAGATTCATCGTTAGTTCGTGTTGTTCAAATACCATTTGATAAATATGGTTATTGGCGCTCATACACATGGGGTTATTTCGGTTCATCATTCTGGCATTTCTTACTAAATAAACCATTTTTAGATCGAACATTTGAGCCAGCTAGTTTAGAGAGTAAAGTACTTAATGATGAGATTTATAGATTACAAGAACAGTTCCAAGGTTCTACTGAAGAGCAGAAAAGAATAACAGCTGGTCAGTTATATCAATTGTTAAAGAGTTCTTCTATAAAGTATTTAATTGTTGATGAGACTGTAAATATCCAATCAAAAACCCGAGATCAGAAATATTGGGGAATGTTCTCTTTGGTTAATTCTCAACTGGCTGCTAGAGAATTAGAGAATGCTGGATATATTAAGAAGTTACAAACCTATCAAATTGATTTAAATCATGGTTATGAAAAATTGCCTAACTATTTTGAAACTAACAAAATCGAACAATCCACACCAAACAATATAATCTTATATGAAGTTTTGAATGTTGATGAAAGAGTTAGTTTTATTGAGAAAACTACTAGTGTTGATCCGAACTTAAATTCACGTGATGTTTTGTCTTCTACTGATCGAGTTAAAATCCAAGATTCTCAAAATTATATTGTGGAACCTTTCTCTAGACTTGATCCGATAGTAAGTAATGATAATAACGGTTATAAATATTATTTACCCAAAACTGAATTAAAGAATGGGACGTATCAATGGAATACTAAGAAGTTAATTAGTGCTAACGATAGTAGACTATTAAAATTTGAGATTCAGAATATTGGTAAAAAGTTAACTCTAAATATTAAAGAAGTAGTAGCTCCAACTTTGAATGATCAAGAATTTTTAAATCAGATCAATCAAGTTGAGTTAGAGCTTGATGATGATCAGTTAAATCAATTAAATCAAGGCAAATTGCGACTAAGAGTTGACTCAATTGTTCTTGAGATTAAGCCAAGTTCTGGGCAAAGATTCGAAGATTTAGGAATGGTGTTAGTTAATACTAATACGCCGCAGATCGAGTTATTAGGAGTTAATGATCAACTTACTTTAGGTCCGGAATATTTTAATACGACAACTCCAGTAGATTGTATGGGATTTGAGGGTCTCGATTATAGTCCTTATGTAAATGGTCTAAATAATGTTTTGCAGATGGATACACAAAATGGATCAACATGTGTGATTGCTCCATTAGATAAAACAGATTTAGAAACTATTAATTATGCTGAATTAGATGTAGAGATTAATAATCAATCTCAAGACTTAGATCCAAATTATCCTGTTAATAATTTGAAATCCAGAGATGGTTTTTATCAATCAATTCTTAATCAACAAAAACCTGAATATTGGTATTTTTGTTGGCAGGCAGATCTTGAAGTTCCTTGCGCAAATAGTAATTCTTTCTACATTCTTCAAGGTAAACATTCTTTAAAAATTAAAGTTGATAAGTTAATTGAGGATGCAACGAACTCTCGAGTTGTAATTGGAGTAGGAAGTATCGGTCATCAAAAGATCTCCGGAACTGTCTCAGATATTAAAGTGACTACATATGAAAGTCTAAGTAGTAAAGAATTAAATTTGCCAATTGGTCAAATGATTGATTCTAAAGTTGTTATCAATAACGATACTGGAATTAATTTTAAATTGCCTATTACTTTATCTTCTTTAAATCCAGTTGATAATTCTCAAACTAAGAATATAACTTTTGCTAATTCAGCTTGTGAAGATCCAGGGGGATATCGAACAACTCGAATGTTAAATGAAACAATAATTATGTATGTTAATGGCTGTGGAAATGGTATTTTCTCGACATACCATCAATTGCCATCAAATGTGATGTTACTCGCAACGGTTGATTACAATTTGGTATCAGGACAGTATCCAACACTAAGATTCTATGATGAGCAAAAGATTTATTTTGAAGAGCGTTCATCACTTAATCAAGGATATCCAAATATCAGTATTTTTAAAGATATAGTGAAATTTGCTCAAGTATTAGCTAAAGCTGATCTTAATTATCAGACCCTGATTAGTTCGAAAATTATTTATCCTGAAGACTTATTAGATAATGGAAAGAGTAAAACATTATCTTTGGCTCAATATTCGGCGAATGATGCATTAATTTATGTTAATGATCTGAAGTTAACAGCCTATCCGTCCTATTGGAGTCAGTTGTCACTTAATAATGAAACTGCTGGAAATAATTATGATTTACCAGATGGATTTAATTTCAATCGAATAACTCCGTCATTATGGAAGGTTAATATAACAGCTAAAACAGATTCAGGTGGGGAGTATTTATTACAGTTTAAAGAAGGATTTGATTCTCAATGGAAAGTTTACAGTAGTCTTTGGAATATTGTTATTAATAAACCAATGACAGCAGTGCACCATAAATGTGCTGGATTATTTAATTGCTATCGAGTAGAGACAAATCAAAAACAACAGGAAGTATATATATTTTATGAACCAGAGAATCTAAGTCTTCTAGGGATAAACTTAACAATATTAACGATATTAGTAAATGCGGTTTGGATTTGGAGACGTAATAAATAGA
>CAYTXH010000038.1:0-9861 GCA_964441115.1 uncultured Gammaproteobacteria bacterium
GGATTGCAATTATTACTTGACTATTTATTTAAATAGCCGTAATCTAAACAAGATATGCGTCAACACAAATACAAGAAAACTAAAATCGTTTGTACTATCGGCCCTTCTACTTGGGATCCAGAAATGTTAGAAAAAATCGCTCATGCAGGGATGAACGTTGCCAGATTAAACTTTTCACACGGTGCACCAGAAGAAAAAGGCGCCCAAATCAAAGATTTAAGAGCCATTTCTAAAAAAATCAGCAAACCAATTGCCATATTAGCTGATATGCCAGGTCCCAAACTACGCTTAGGTAAATTCGAAGGTATTCGCGAAATCAAAAAAGGTGATACTGTGCAGTTCTCACTCAATCCAGTAGCAGATGAACTCCCTATGCAATTTGATCTTTCTCCTTATGTCAAAAAAGGCCAACGTGTCTTTCTAAACGATGGACTAGTCGAGTTATTAGTTCAATCAATCAGCGGCAAAACCGTTAAGGGCATTGCCCAAAATGACGGCTGGGTTTCATCTAATAAAGGAGTTAATGTTCCTGATACTTTGATTGAAGGTGCTGCTTTCACTGAAAGAGATGAAGCTGCTGCTACTTTCGCCTTAAATGCCGGAGTAGATTATTTAGCTATTTCATTTGTTCAAACAGCAGATGATTTAGTTCAACCTAGAAAGTTAATTGAAAAACTCGGTAGTCACGCTAAAATCGTTGTCAAAGTTGAAAGTGCACAAGCAATTTCAAATCTCGAAGAAATTGTTAAACAAACTGATGCAATCATGGTTGCCCGAGGTGATCTAGGTATTGAAATTCCTGCTAGCGAAGTGCCATTAATTCAACATAAATTAATCAGATTATGCCGAAGATATCAAAAACCAGTTATCGTCGCTACTCAAATGCTAGAATCTATGACAGAAAATCCTCGACCAACTCGAGCAGAAGCTTCTGACGTAGCCCGAGCAGTCATGGATCAAGTTGATGCAGTCATGCTTTCTGCTGAAACAGCTTCCGGCAAATATCCTGTTGAAGCTGTCACAGTCATGAAAGATATTATTCGATCAGTTGAAAGTGATAGTGAATATCATCATCACATTAAAGTTGATTGGGAATTCGTCAAAACCGATGATATCTCATATAACGCTGTCGTCTCCGCAGCCGCCACTGTAGCTGACCAAATTAAAGCTAAAGCAATCTTACTCCCTACTGCTACTGGCCGAATGGCAAGACTATTAACCTCACATCGACCAGATGCTCAAATCGTAGCTGTTGCTCATGATGAAAAAATTGGCAATCAGTTGGCTTTAATGTGGGGTGTTCGATCAGTTATAGCTAAACCCGCTGGTAATTTTGATGCCTTCTTAAAGAAAGCTATCGAAGTCGTCAAATCCAATGGATTTGCTGACAGTGGCGATCGAGTTGTCATTGCTACTGGTTCTACTGTTGGATTATCTGGATCAACTGATACAATAAAGATAATATCTATTCCCTAAATGAAATTATTGATCACCGGCCCAATCGGATCAGGAAAAACTACTCAAGCTAAAATCATTGCTGAACAATTCGGTGTTAAACTAGTCAAAACCGGAGATTTAGTCCGAGCTGAAGCGGCCAAAGACACTCCTGAAGGTCATCAATTACAACAATGTTTATCTACTGGGCATTTAGCTCCTGATGATATTGTCATCGAACTAGTTCGCCGTGAATTAGCCGATTCCACAGATTTTATTTGCGATAGCTATCCCCGCCGAATATCTGAATTAGAAAAGTTTGATCCACAGTTCGAGCATGTTATTTATTTGAATATTTCGGATCAGGAATTAGAACAACGATTACTAGCTAGACAGCGAGCCGATGATAAACCACAAATTATTGAACAACGATTGAAAGTCTATCATGCAGAAACTAAACCATTGCTCGATCACTATCAAGCTATGGGTAAACTGATTGAAGTCGATGGCCACGGGACTATTGAAGAAATTACTCAACGAATTAAATCAGCTCTCCAAATTTAATATACTCTACCCATCAGTCATTGCGAATTAAAGTGAGCAACCTCACTTTAATAGTCGGGACAACCTATGATTATTTGCCAAAGGCAAAAATTTGTAAATTCACTATTGTCCGACCTCTACATTTCCCGAAGCAATCTTTGTCTTTGTGTCATTCCCGTGCACACGGGAATCCATGCTCTTTTCTGTAATATGTCTTTCCACTCCCCACCTCCCACGCGCCACAAGCGATTAAGTATAGATTGCTTCGTCGAAGACTCCTCGCAATGACACCTAAAAGTATTCTTGATTCTCGAATCTGGATTCTTGCTGGCCGCAAGCTGCTGTGGTAAACCGACTTCCGACTTCCGACTATCTATTTCTGATTTAATTGCTGGCGGTAGACGGTTAGCGGTAGACTGACTGCTGCTGTTAACGGTAGACGGTCAGCGGTAGACCGATCGCTGCTATTAACGGTAGACCGACTACTGACAATAGACTGTTAGCTGAAGACTATTCTTCATTGACTTTTACTCCTTAGTTCGTTACGATGAATTTACTCTCACAATCAAAATAAAAATCGCCACTTTATGTTAAAAAATCTGCTCCATCCCAAAGCACCACTAGTTATGTGGTTTAAAGAACTCACTATTAAAGATGTTCCTCAAGTTGGGGGTAAAAATGCTTCACTAGGTGAGATGTATCAGAAATTAACCAAACGCGGGGTAAATATTCCTAACGGTTTTGCGATTACAGCTCAAGCTTATCAATACTTTCTCGAAGCTAATAATTTAACTGCAGAAATCAAATCAGTCCTTGAAGGACTCGATACCTCAAATATGCATAACCTCCAAGAAAGAGGTAAAAAAATTCGCGAATTAATCTCTAATGCTCCAATGCCTAAAGATCTCGCTGATCTCATCGTCAAATCTTACCGACAAATGTCGAAAGAATTCAAAGTCGACAATGTTGATGTAGCCGTCCGATCTTCTGCCACTGCTGAAGATTTACCTGGCGCGAGTTTTGCTGGTCAGCAAGAAACTTTCTTGAATGTTCACGGCACTGACGATTTATTGGAATCGGTAAAATTATGTTTCGCTTCACTTTATAACGACCGAGCTATCTCTTATCGTGAAGATAAAGGATTTGACCACCTTCAAACATATTTATCTGTCGGTGTTCAAAAAATGGTCCGATCCGATAAAGCATGCTCAGGAATCATGTTTACTTTAGATCCAGATACAGGATTTAAAGATGTCATTGTTATCAATGCTACATGGGGACTTGGTGAATTGATTGTTCAAGGGGAAGTTATACCTGATGAATTTGAAGTATTTAAACCAACATTTAAAAAAGGTTTCCCATCTATTATCTCCAAAGTTATGGGGACTAAAGAACGCATGATGATTTATGGTGAAGGCCATAAAGATACCAAAGTTATCAATACACCAGTAGAGCAACAACACAGTTTTACTTTAACAGAAGAAGAAGTTTTGACTTTAGCCGATTGGGCAGTAGAAATCGAAAATCATTACAAAAAGCCAATGGATACGGAATGGGCTAAGGATGGTCAAACTGGACAACTATTTATTGTTCAAGCTAGACCAGAAACTATCCATGCCGGTAAAACTGTTACCGAAATTGAAGATTATCAAATGAAACAAACTGGAGACTTAGTCGTCAAAGGTATCGCAGTCGGCACTAAAATTGGTCAAGGCGAAGCCAATATTATCCATGACCCCAAACAAATTGATAGTTTTGAAAAAGGCCAAGTTTTAGTCACACGTATTACCGATCCTGATTGGGAACCAATTATGAAAATCGCCTCAGCAATAGTCACTAATGAAGGCGGCCGCACTTCTCATGCTGCCATTGTTTCTCGTGAATTAGGCATCCCTTGTATTGTAGGTACTGGTAATGGAACTGAACTCATTAAAAAAGATCAAAATATCACCGTCGATTGTTCCAGCGGTTCTGATGGTTTAGTTTGGGGTGGTGAAACCAAATGGGAAGTTAAAAAATACACTGTAGATACAATAAATCGACCAAAAACTCATGTATATATTAACGTCGGTAGCCCTAATGAAGCCTTCAAATCCTCATTCCTTCCGAATGACGGTGTTGGTTTAGCCCGAGAAGAATTTATCATCGCCTCACAAATCAAAATTCATCCTAATGCTTTAATTGATTTTGACAAACTAGAAGATCCAAAGCTAAAACAACAAATCGAAGAATTAACACATGGTTATCCAGATAAAGCTGATTTTTATGTTCAGAACCTAGCTCAAGGCATCGCCAAAATCGGTGCAGCTTTTTATCCTAAGCCAGTGATTGTCCGGTTCTCGGATTTTAAAACCAATGAATATGCCTCCTTACTCGGGGGATCAATCTATGAACCAAAAGAACAAAATCCCATGATCGGTTGGCGTGGTGCTTCTCGATATTATGATCCTCGTTTTGAAGAAGCCTTTGGTCTTGAATGTGCAGCTATCCAGCAAGTTCGAGATGTTTGGGGAATCACTAATATAATCGTCATGGTACCATTTTGCCGAACTGTAGATGAGGGTAAAAAAGTTCTAAAAACAATGGCTAAATATGGTCTCAAGAGAGGTAAAAACGGTCTAAAAGTTTATATGATGTGCGAGATCCCAGCAGATGTTATTTTAGTTGACGAATTTTTAGAGATCTTCGATGGTTATAGTATTGGATCAAATGACTTAACTCAACTAACTGTTGGGATTGATCGAGACAATGGTGATTTAGCTCGGATTGCCAATGAAAACAATCCTGCTATCAAAGAGCTCATCACAGCAGTTGTTAAAGCAGCTAAAAAACATCGAAAATATATTGGCATCTGTGGTCAAGCACCATCAGATTATCCAGATTTTGCCCAGTTTCTAGTCAAATTAGGTATTGATAGTATTTCGCTCAATCCTGATTCAATTCTGAAAACCACTCTGGCCATCATGGAACAAGAAAAAAAGCTCCGATAAACTCTGTTAACCAACATCTACTTACAAAAAAATGGTAAAATACAGCCGATGCTAATTCGTTTCACTGCCTTATTATTCGGATTGTTTTTTAGTTGGTGGTTATTATTTAGCCCATCATTAGCCAGTGCTATCTATGAACCAAATAGTGTTGCTAATAACCCATTTGGTATCCATATCATCACCCCGAGCACTGACGAATCTGTACCCGCTGGTAATCTAGTCAACTCCAATGGCGGAGATTGGGGCTATGTCACTGTTTTAATCACCCGAAAAGATAAAGATCAAGCTAAATGGCAGAAGTTCTTTGATGACCTACGACAACGTCATCTAATTCCCCTAGTCCGAATCGCGACTGAGCCAGAAGGAGATAACTGGAAACGTCCGGATGAAGGCGAAGAAAAAGTTTGGGCTGATTTTTTGGATAGTCTAAATTGGCCAACTAAAAATCGATATGTGATTATTTATAATGAACCCAATCATGGTCGTGAATGGGGAGGCTCAACTGATCCTGCACATTACGCTCAGGTTCTAGATAAAACAATCACAGCTCTAAAAAACAAAAATCCTGACTTCTTTGTTCTGAATGCCGGATTAGATGCCTCAACTCCACATCAGATTCCTGATTATTACGATCAAGTTAAATATCTTCAAATAATGCAGCAAACAGTACCTGGAATTTTCGACAAATTAGACGGTTGGGTTTCTCACTCATATCCTAATCCAGGATTTATCGGCTCTCCAAATGCCTCAGGACGTGGCACAGTCAGAACCTGGCAATGGGAATTAGATCAGCTCAAAGCACTCGGATCAACTAAAAAACTACCGATCTTTATTACCGAAACCGGTTGGCAACATTCACAAGGAATCACTGAAAATAAAAAACTACCGACACCAGAGACAGTCGCCAAATACTTAACGATAGCTTTTAAGGAAGCCTGGAATGATTCCCAAATAATTGCGGTTACACCATTTTTACTAAACTACCAAGATCCACCGTTTGTAAATTTTTCTTTCAAAAAGTACACCGGCACTAATAAACCAAATCAGGTACTCGCAGCACAATACCCTGAATATCATGAACATTACCAAGCAGTTGCTGATTTACCAAAACCAGCCGGAAAACCACTCCAGGTCAATCAGTCTCAGTTAGTTAAAGGGGAGGTCTATCACTCCTTAGTTTCAGGAGAAAAATACAGAGTCATTTTTACCTTCAAAAACACTGGTCAATCAATATGGAATGAATCTGAACCTATTCGATTAGAGATTCTGAAAGGTCAAACCGAACTTGATATCAATAGTAATCTTTTGACTAGTCAAAAAGTACTCCCAGGTGATGAAGCAAGCTTCGAACTGACTTTCCGAGCCCCAAATAGTGGTCAATACCAAGTGGCTTTTAACCTCTACAATGGACATCAAGTATTTGACCAAGCACCATTAGAATTTAGTACCAAAGTCCAAGCCCCTGTTAACCTTCAGGTTAAAGCCTCATTACTCTGGAAAAAGAATTTCGGAGGCGAATATAGCTTACAAGTACTGAACGATTTTATAAACGTAATTCAGAAAATAGTATTGAAAGATGATGGAACCTCTGCGCCTGTAGAATACACCACCTTATTACCCGATTACTCTTATGACTTCACTTTGGATAAACCATTCTATAAACCAAAAACTATTCGACAAACTGTAAGTTCAGGTCAAAATACCCTTGATTTCGGGACACTCGAGCCAGATATTAGTTCAGCCATTCTTCGCCCTCAGGAGTTATGGCAACTACTCCCGTTTACCAATTAATAGTCCTCGTCGCCATTCCACGCTAGTCGCATATGCGCGTCGAGGAAATTCTACTCTAACCCATGATCCATCAACATCCCTTAGACAATCTAAACCATATTTTGCACAAAGCTCATCGCTTAACCTATCAAAACTGTCAGTCACACGTTCTTGAAAACTACCGTCAAGATATCCAGCATTTTGCTCAACATATATAGTCGGGTTCAGTACTTGCCACATCCGAACAGGTAAAGCTCGCTGACTAGCAGGTAAAATATAACTTTTCACATCGGTCACTCGGCGTTTCCCTAATAAATGCTGAACTAGATAAAAATTACTACTGTCATCTTTTACGGATAATTCGGAAAATAAAACTCTTTCATCAGTAATAAAATCGGGAAGTAAAGGATAGCCAGCTTCATCAATTGTTTTATACTCTTTAGTCTCGGGAAACTGATTTAGCCCATAAAATTTCACTTCCGTGTCAGACCATTCATCTCTAACATATCCAAAATGGGATTCAACCACATGAGGTACAACCTGATTTCTGAAAAATTTACTTGCTCTATTATTCCAAAAACCATTTACCTCTAAAACTCTGGCTACTGTATTTAAGGCATACCCTGCCGTATCGAGTATTCGACTTTTATCCCAGTTTACAAATTCTACTACCTCAGATCTTAATGCCATACAATTAATACTATGTGCTGAATATAACTGGATTCCGAGTCAAAAATCAAGTACAATCCCATTACAAAAATGGCTATAACTCAAACGAGTAAATGTCAGCGTTGCCTAAAAGTTTACCAAGCAACTAGTAGACATAAAAATTGCGCTAGCTGCCGAATTTATTTAGATCGTAGGCCTTGTGGTCTCTGTGGTCAAATGAAACAGAGAAAGTCAAAGACTTGTATCGATTGTTATCGCAAAAGCAAACAATATCCAGTCTCACAAGTCAAACATAAAAATAAAGAAGGATATATATATGTGTATTATAAAGCACATAAGTACGCTGATCGTGAAGGTCGTGTCTTGGAACATCGATTAGTTATGGAACAAAAGATTGGTAGATACTTATACCCATTCGAAAGCGTACATCATAAAAACGGCAATCGAAGCGATAATCGGATAGAAAATTTAGAATTATGGACAAAACCCCAACCTACTGGCGTGAAAGTTGAAGATGCGGTAAAATGGGCAAAGGAAATATTAGAGTTATATGGTGGTGTTAGCTCAGTTGGTTAGAGCGCCGGTTTGTGGTACCGGAGGTCGCCGGTCCGAATCCGGTACATCACCCCACATCTTTGTTTTATCTAGATCATCTGATACATATCCAGATCAGCTAGTTTGGTTATGTTTTACTAATTGCTTATTTACCAAATTTTGATAACTTATTACGCGCTGGTTATAACATACCTATTAAATCTATTGTCGAGCTTACACTTTTACCCGAAAATAGTTCGAGAATCCGTAGGAAAAGATTTAAGTTAAGGATATGTACAACAATTTAAAGCAAGCATTTGAGAGTTTAATAAAAAGACCAGAATTTTATGGACTGATGTCTGAGTATAGATTCAGGTTTGGTATACCATCTGAAGGGTTTAAAGATATAAATTCAGATCAGTATAAAAATTGGATTAATGAGGCTCACAGAAAAACTGATTATTTAAAAGATCAATTCTTGTTTATTGGAAAGCGTTGTAGAAACTTAGTTCCAGATAGAAATGATCCTGTCCCCTTAGTCCTACTAGCTTATTACTTTCTTTATGATAAACTTCCGGATCTCGATTCTGAGATTGGAAAATTTAATTTATCTGTTACACCAAGCGGTCTCTTAGGAAACTTTGATATAACCATAACAGCTCCTTTCAATTTTAGCTTAGAAGAACTTGATACCATCTTTAACGATTACAAGGAAAAGATTGAAAATGTAGCAGATAATGCTAAATTGGCTGTATCCATTTTTTCGACTCATCAAGAAGATTCAGATAAGGAATTCGAACCGGAGAGTGATTTGTTAGCTACAACACCAGGTAATGGCTCAGATATTGTTGATAGAGTGCATAGAGACATGGCATATCTAGCTGAGTTTGGAAGAATAGTCTTGAGGGGACATCTTCAGAACATGAAGGATGAAGATTTTGTTATAAGAACATATCAAGATAAAAATAAACCGTTGTTTTTTCCTGTCCAACATATGGGTACTTCATTACTAGCTAGAGGTCTCTATCCGATAGCTGAGGAATACTGGAATCACGTTGATAACGAAATTCAAAATTTTAATAATACAACAGGTAAACGAGTTAATAGAGGAATTCCCTTAGCAAATATGGGAGTCTCACAAATAGCTCAAGGGAAAGTAATAGAAGGGTTGTTTAATATTTATAGAGGTTATGAGGACGATCATCAATGTCTAGAGCACTTACCAGATACAACTATAAATCCAGAACAGGATATGTCAAATAGTGTTTTATATACACAGTTTGAGAAAGAATTAATTTCTAACTTATTTAATAATTTAATATTAAAGTACAAAAGCGTATTTCAGATTCCTACAACAGATAACACTTTATCAACTTTTATTATATCTCTACAGTCTGATAAAAAACTTCTATTTTATATGATTATTTATAGATTCTCTTTTTCCTTTATGTTAAATGAACAACTGACAACACTTATTTCGCGAAGTGAAATTTTGAGATCTCTTGCTGAGTTAGCACTATGGTTTGAGGATGAATTAAAAAGAAAGGACCCGACTCTTGGGAGACTAACTCTAAATAAGATATTATGCCGTAAGCTTGGAATTTCTAAGACTATCTTTGATCAATATACTTTCGCTTCATCACTTGATGAATTGTCTGAAAGAATTAATAATTCGCTATCCTCTTCAGATAATTTGGAAATGATTAATGCTAGAGTTATAGCAAGCTTAAGGAATTTCGCAGGTCATAACTTGGAAGTTCACAACCATCAATTTTATTCAGTTGTTGATGAGGTTCTAGCTAGAATATTATCATTTATACTGTTCGCTAAAAGTAAGGGGTGGATTTGATAAGGAATATATATTTTATAGACTCCAATATTCTTTATAAACTTATCAATGGAAAGTGTAAAAATACTGTAG
>CAYTXH010000039.1:0-9787 GCA_964441115.1 uncultured Gammaproteobacteria bacterium
GTCAAAGACAGATTTATATTTACAAGCCCAACCAATCAAAACACTAACTAAATTCGGGACATTTGTTACCCCGCAGGCAGGAAGAAAAGCCAATCGTTCATCTTTATCGAGAAGTTTCTTAAACGCAGCCAAATAATAGTGATCGGTAATGCCTTCAACCACTACATTTAATTTCTGCTGATCTAGAATGGAACCAACACTTTGTATACCCATGGCCGTAATTATTGGGGAAAGAGCATCTTTTGATCCAGCTGAAGATGAATACTGAGCCGGATTTTGTACCAGGGTCCCCTTCTTTTTAGAGTTGGATACAAGTCTGATCCGGGCAAATTCTTTCCCTTGAGTACCAATTAAGTTTGCATAATGAGTTGCATAAATAACTTGAGCTCCTTTCTTAGCAAGTTCTTCAATAACTTCTTTTACATCCAATTGAGCTTTTTCGTGTAATCCATGGCCAGGTTCATCAATCAGAATGATCAGATTTTTATTAAAATTATCATCCGCTCCAAATGCTCTTAATTTTAGATTAAAAGAGCTAAACCATCTAAATCCTTTACTTTTTTGTTCTAAATACAGAGGATCTTCGTCATCTCGGTCAATGTAAAACTCAACTTTAGCTTCAGTTTGTGCTTCTTGGGGAGGGTCACCATATTTAATCTTTTCGGAAGCTATTATTTTTACTTTGTAATTATATTTACTCCCTTCCTCCAGCTTTTGTCGCCAATAAGTATTTAAATCATCTGTTGCAGCATTGATTATTCTCAATTCTTCACGAGTAATATCCCTAGATTCTTTGGTTACTATATTAGCAAAATTTACTTTATATACCTTTTCAAAATCTTGAACAGCCGGATGCTTTGGGATATCAGTAATTTTAACTTCACTAGGAAGTAAATCATTAAATAAATCAAAGAATAAAAATTTTCTAATCTCTGGTACCAAAAATTCTTCCAAATTGTTTATTGAATAAGGTTCTTTTGGCGGATCAGTTGTCCTAGTAGTTGCTGTATCAGATGGCTGATCTGTAACAGGTTCTACAATTGTGGTGGTTCCTGGTGGCTGTGCTATAGGTGCTGGCGTAGGAGTTGGTACAATAAAAAAATCCTTTATTAAATCTTTAAAATCTTCAGTTAAGACTATCTTTTCAAATTTGTCTTCAGATATACTCCCTCTTTTGAAGCTAATTTCCCTATTTTTAGTTAGGAAGTCTTTTAACTTTTGATTTTCACTTTCATTAAATATATTCTCTATATCCACATCATCCAATAGAAAATGACAAACAACTTCTGGATGTTCATCTTTTCTTCGATGGAGTTTATTAAAGTCCTCACTCGGACCATTTCTAAAAAAATTTAATGCTTCTACAACCGCACTTTTACCCGCTTCATTTTGCCCAGCTAGCACCAAAACATTATCAGTGTCTGATAAGTGACACTGACCAGTATTTATAATTGATTTAAAGTGTTGAATTTTAAATGAACTTAACCTCATATTAAACAAAAAAAGCCCTTTGTAGGGCGATAATTGAAGATTACCCTAATCAGCTTTAAAAAGCAAACAGCTGAGTTTAGGATCAATTCTTAGTTATCGAAGGTGTAGCCTATAGTTGACTTATTGACAATTTGTGATATACTGTCTGTACAACTTAATATTACAAAGCGTTTATTGGAGTCACGATCCAAGAGCTGAGAGCCAAATACTCTACGGAAGTTGAACCGTAAAATCCAACAGTCGATGTCAGCCTAGCGGAGTCGGCCTAAGAGCTTAAAGAAACAAATCTTTAAGAACAAAGGATGGGACCGCGGGAGCGGTCTTTTTTTGAACAAAAATTAAGATCAGCCTCTCGTTCCTTGTTCACCATTATTGCATTTCGGATACCCGAAATGAGTTTTATGCATGGTGATCAATGAACGGGAGGTTTTTTTGTGCAAAAAATGGGGACTGTAGCTTAATCAGGTAAAGCACTAAGTTGTGGGCTTAGATGTTGGGAGTTCAAGTCTCCTCAGCCCCCCAAGATTAAAGAAAGAATATAAAAATGGAAAGAGATATTAAACAACCATCAATAATAGCTACTCAAGGGGAGTTTTTGACTCTTATTGATCAACGTGTTTTGCAACTAACTAGAGTTGAACAAGAGAGAAAAAGTCTACAACCACTTGCCAATTATTTTAGATTTTTAGAATCCGGAAGACGAGCGGAAGTTGATTCACTAGCCAATATTATTGGTGGAACATTAGCTCTAAATGAGAACTGGAGTTTTGCAAAATATAGTGACAAAAACCAGTATGAATATACAGATATTAGTTCCACTGATTATCAGCAAGTAAGTACTTCATTAACTTTAGTTTCTAAATTATCAACCAGAGAACAATTTTTACTTGGGATTCCTAACCCTTCTAAAGGAACTTCTGAAGTTGCGAAATCTATTGTCAAACAATTTAACATGGATGCCGAGGTAGACTCAGATCAAGTTGAAGCAACAACTCAGTTCGCAAAACAAATTGATGCCATCCCTCCAAAGCTACAAGCTGAAGCAAATCTAGTTATCTCTAGTGATGCCTCTTTAAATCGCAATTTAACAGAATTAGCTCAATACTTAGCTAAAGATTTAAATCCTCAAGAAAGAAAAAATATTATTGAGGAAGCAGGTATCAGGAGAATGCAGCAGATGAAAACAACTATTATCGATAAACAAGAGTTTAATGGAAATGTCAAAGAATTTGACGCTTACACCGTTTTACTAAATCAGATACTTCAAGAATTACCAGAAACTGAGCAGAATCAAAAGGATGTAAAAGCAAAAGCTAAATCAATTGCCAACGAACGGATACAAACTTCGTTAAGTAATGAAGAAATAATGGAAGTAGCATTAGAAAGGTTAAGAAAGAGATTAACTAAAGAGATAATCGCTGATTCGACAATTGAGGCAGTTAAATTAGCCGTATTGGAATTAGCACCCAAATTTATTCCGTGGCTTTCGGGTATATTCGATAAAGTTGATTTAGCTCAAATTGAGATTTTAGCTGAATCGTTTCTTTCAAAAACATTAGACGAACGAATTCAAAAAAGGCTTAAAAAGTATCAACAATCTGATCCTACTCCAAACATTGGAGCAGCAACAGACGAAACGGGTTTACTCCAACAAAGCAATACAAGTGAATATTCTCAAAGAAATATTGAGCGAGTATTTGGTGATTTTTACAAAAGAGAATCATCTGGATTAGTGATTGATCCAATGTTACCACCTACTCTGATAGTTCAGAAATATTTAGAACAATTACAAAAAATAAGTCCAAGTTATTTTCAAGAAGTACAAGCGTTAGCTGATCAATTTCCTGCTATGGATCCAAGAACAAGATATATTGTAGCAATGCCGGTAGTAGGTTTTGGAGGGCAATCAAAAGCAACTATTCTGAGAACGCTTCAGGCTTTTGATAATCAAACAGATTTAGATGGTTCGATTGAAATAAACTGCTTTGTGAATAAACCCCCTCAAATTGAATTTGACGAAACAACAGATTTGATTAAGGGTTACATCCCCACTAATCCGGATGTCCAGGTTACAGCCGGTAAATTAGAAGTAGCAAGGAATGAAAGATCCAGGCCATTAATGGGAAAAATTAGAGCTTTACAGATAGATGCAATTTTATTTAGAACAGCACAAAGCTTTAGGAATAATGAAACCTTACCAATTATTCTAAATGCCGATGATGACACTGAATGGATTAATCCATATGCACTAAGTAACTATGGGAAAAGATTTAATGAAGTACCAAATTTGGATTTAATTATTGGCGAACTTCGATTTGACAGCCTTCAATATCCCTCAGTCTTTTTACCACCATTTTTTGTAGCTGATGAATTAATGTATCTGTTACCTCAACTAAACAAAAGTTTTGCTAATCAGTTAAGTGAAAAAAGAGAACCACTTTCCGAAACAGATAAGGTCGCTTTCGCTACTAATTTGTTTAGCTCAACTTTCACTAAAGGGTTACAAATTAACTATGCTTTCAGATCTGAGGCTTATGCAAAAGCAGGTGGAGCCTTCAATACTGAACAGGATGTGAATGAATTAGATTATATGGTTAGAAGTATTGCTATTCCAGCTTGGAGAGATGGTAAGTGTAATATTGGAGCTTTAGGAGAAGAAGTAAAAGTCCTTTCCAGTTCAAGAAGAGCGTTGCTTGAATACCTTGAAGGAGAAGGTCGGGCACCAATAGAACAATGGCGAGGAGCTTGGGAAATACGGGTCAATGATCCGGCAAGAATTAAACAACCTGAAGATTTATTAGGTGTAATACCAATTAGTGAATTATCAGAACAAGAAACTCAATTTTTAATTCCTGCTTTAGAAAACCAAATTAATCGGACATTAAATGAATACAAACCTCCTCAATTTGTAGATGGTTGGTATGGTAGTGCTTTAAATAATTATTTAGATGCATTAGCAGCAATTGGGCTGGAAAGATCAAACTATGATCTGGATGTTTCAGATGAAAATGGAGCTGATGTAGTGCAAATAAGATTAAAAGGATTACCCGTAACTTTACTCGATAGAATCAGACAACAGCAAGACCAAATCATTAAAGAAAAAAATCTCCCGTTAGAAACCGTTGATATTAATTCAGATCAGATAGTACAAGGTACTATTGTTAGAAAAAAATCCGGAAATGGACAAATAGAACAAAGAAGGATTTTGAGATTACCATTAAATTAATATGAATAACCGATCAAATAAGTTTTATGGAATAGTTGAGGGTTTCTTCTCCTTTCCTTTACAAATTTGGACTCCAGAAGAGAGATTAAATACTTTTAAGTTCATTGTGAAATATGCCCCAAATATAAATACATACCTCTATTGTCCTAAAAATGATCCTTACGTTGTCGAGAAATGGAATAAACCTTACCCTGCAATCAAGTTACAAAGTTTACAAAGAATTGTAAATTTTGCTAAGAAAAACAAAATAAAATTTGTATTTGGATTAAACCCTCCTTTAGAAATATTTGACAGCCAAGCAAAAAAAGAAAAATGGATTACCCAAGTCATTAATAAGCTTGATCAATTGAAAAGTATTGGAATAACCGATTTCTGTTTACTGTTTGATGATATCCCTTTTGCCTATGATGTTCTTGAGAATCCACAAAGTATCGATGGGCAAATTATTGGAAAAACAATTGTTACTCTTTGTAACGAAATTTATTTGAGATTTAAAGTTAATAATTTCTGGATTTGTCCACCGGATTATTGTCTAAAAAAAGACACAAATTTCACTAGAGAACTCAGATTAATAAATCCGGAAATATCAATCCTATGGAGTGGCAACGATATCTTTGTTAAAACCATTACTTCATCTGATCTTTTAAGAGTAAAAAGAATATTGGGCGAAGATAAGAAAATCATTTGGTGGGATAACTACCCTGTTAATGATTGTGAACAAAATATAGGAATGTTTAATCTTGGTGGTTTCAATCCTCCGGAAAAGGAAGCAAATATAGCTGGGATATTAGTAAACCCAATGCGAGAGTGTTACGCTAATTTACCTTTTTATCTAACTTTTGAAGACTATTTAACTTCACCTAACAAATATAATCGAGATCGTTCTTATTCTAAAGCTTTAAATTTTCTATTAGGCGATAATTACAAAACATTCGAGTTTATTTTGAAGGTGTTTACTGCTCCTAATAAAGTCGATACCAAAGGGAAATATTTATACAAGTTCGCTAGCAAAATAATTAATTTGCGAGAACAATTTTCAGTTTCTAGAAAAGCTTATTCAAATGTATCCTACTACGGGGAAAAGTTTTTAAAAGCCATTAATTTTATTTTCACTCAAAGCACACTGTTTGCAGAAATACTAAATAATCTTATGGATAACAAAAAAATTCAAGATAGCTTTTTTAGTAAGTTAGATATATTTCCTACTAATCCAAATATCTCACGCTATTATCCGGAAATACTTGAGATTGCCATGGCAAGAATTTACCTTGAGGGAGAAGATATAACAAACAATGAGAAAATATTGCTAGATAAATTGCAACAGTTATCAACTATTTTCAAAAATAAGTACACTGGAAAAGATCGATTAAAAATACCTATTCAAGATCAGCAAATTTATAAGAATGCAATTACTAAAGCAATTACACTTGACCGAAAATTGTTACTAAGAAGGGTTAACAGTAGAATACTCATCCAAGAAAAAATTAAAACCATTTCTAAAAGGTGGAACATCAATAGATTTAGTCTAAATTAGCAGATCAGCTCATAGTTATTTGACAAGATTTTTTTGATGTGATATACTGTTTTTACAACTTAATATTTAAAAGCTTTGACTGGAGTCGCGATCCAGGAGCTGAGAGCCAAAATGCTCTACAGAGACGAAACTGTAAAAGACTGTAACATGTGTCGGGTAACTGGAGCATGTCAAGAATAAGAATAATTCTTTGACATCTCGCTACAAGCGGGATTTTTTTTGAATTATTGAAACAAGGTGGCACCGCCTATTTGAAGGCCCTTGTGAGTTTCTAAACAAATTGTTTGGGAGCTTGCAAGGGCTTTTTTAATGCCCGGAAAGATGAATATGAAAGACAAATTAGTAAATTATCCAGAAGTAATGGATACAGTTAAAGCATTTAAGAAAATTGATGTTATGTACGATAGTGATGCAATAAAATCATCGCTAGATCATGCCTTTACAGTGGGTAAGGTTGGAATTTTAGTGCTTGATTGTATTGTAGCTGCTCAAATTGCAACTCAAACTGGAATAGGTAAAGTGCCTTTGGCCGATGTAGAAGAAGCAGCTGCTCAATCTTCCTTAATAAGCCAAGTTGGAGGAATTAAGTATTTAGCAGAAACCTTAAGTACAAAAGGGTTGGGTGTTTCAGTTTGGACTTTTCTGGGAGATGATGATTTTAAATACTCGGTTAGTCCAAGTTATTCATCTGAAAAACCCGAAGTTAAATCTGCCTTAAATAATCAAATATCAGCTTTAGGAGGTAATCTCCACTCAGAGCTAGCACCCTTAGGAGTAGAAACAGTAACTAACGGTTGGTTATCTCAAGAAGATTCTTGGCCAGAGCTTTTAGATGTAAGAACTACCATGCATGATAGCATTACAACCGGCTTGGAATCTGGTTCCTTACCGCCCAAAGTTTTGCAAAGGTTAAACAGTTTTATCAATTGGAGAAATCAGTTGGTGTATGAATCAGGGTTTGATCCTGATCAATATTCTGATCTTATTAAACAACAAGCTATTCAGGAATTGACTTCATTTGCATTTCAAGGTCATTCCGCTCCAGATGTTATTCATAAAACTAATCCTGATTTACCTTTAATCTTTGCTAACACATATCCAAGTATGGGTATCCAGCAATTAGATGATGAATGTGTGAGGTTAGGGAAAACCTATGGTCTTGAAGGGTATAAATACGGAACAATTCATTTACCAAGCCCAGAAAAATTAGCAGAAATACTTAACAAACCTGTTAATCCCAATTACAAACCAATGACATTTTCATGTGGCGAAAAATTACAAGGTTCTGGAAAAGCCCACTGGCAAAAAAAGAATGGAGTAAAAATATGAAAGAAATACCGTTACATTTAAAAGTAATTGATCCGAAAGGTGTTGGAGTCAACTATTATCATGGGAATGAAGCTAAATCTGCTCTCATAAAAAGACAACATTCGATTGTCCCAATGTTGGAACAAGTTTTTCCTGATTTAAATCAGTGGTTTAATTTTTCAGCACTTGAAGATGTAAACGAAGAAGCTGTAGCTATATTAATGGAGAACAGAATGGATAACCAATTCGGGTTTGCTCATGCACGACAAGAGAGCTTAGTAAATGGCCAGGAAGGTAAAGATAAATGGGTATTCAGTATTTTAGCCGCTAAATCTCAAGGCCATGGCATAGGTAGTAAATTAATTAGTCATCTAATGATGGAAGTTAAAAGATTTGGTGGAAAATCGTTATTTGCAAGAACGGATCCAACCAGAACCGAAACTATCGCTTTTTACGAAAAACATGGTTTTCAAAAAGATGGAGAAATTGGCCATTACTATTATGGTCCCAGCCCAGCTGTTTGGTTATGGAACGGTTTAGATGATATTGAAGTCTTAAATGAAAGCGGCCTTAAATATAAGAAAACCACTCCTGATTATGCAGGAGATGCTAGATATGTGCCTTACTCACCGGAAACTAGAAAAGGGAAATGGGTCGTAGATCCAAATTACCATGGTTGTAGAGGACTAAGTTATAAATTTCTTCCTGATGAGAAAGGAGTAAATGAACATGAAAAAAATGATTGATCTAACTATACCTATATTCTCCGGAATGAAAGTATACCCCGGTGATCCTGAGGTTTGTATTAAACCTTTATTTTCGTATGGCAAAGAAGGCTATGTTATCAGTCAAATGAATTTGGGAAGTCATACGGGAACCCATCTCGATGTCCCAAGCCATATGATAAAAGATGGTAATACTTTATCAGACTTTACACTTGATTACTTCTGTGGTGAAGCAATCAAAGTAAAAACTAGTTTACCAAAATCACTAAAAAATTCTGGCAAATACAACTGTATTATTTTAGACAAAGTAAAAGTAAATGAATCAGTTATAGAGCAGATAGTGAATTTAGAAGTGAAACTGGTCGGTTTTGGAGATGGTTGTAACTGGACTATTCCACTTATAAAAAAGGTTTTATCAAACAATATTTTATTAGTAGGTCAATTAGTCAACCTTAATAAATTGCCAAATAAATTTTATTTTTCAGCTTTCCCCCTAAATATAGAGAAAGGAAATGGCTCTCCAGTTAGAGCTGTAGCTTATTTATGAAAGAAACTGAAAGCTTAATGAAATCATTAATAGGGATTAAATCAGTCACAGGTGAGGAAGGCCAACTTAGTAGTTTTGTTCATCAGTGGCTTAGCGGAAATGGAATTCCAGTCATCAAACAGGATTCAAACTTGGTAGTGGCCTTCTGTAATAACAATCCCAACGGACTTATTTTTAATGCTCACATGGATACTGTGACTCCAGGAGAAATATCAAATTGGCAATATCCTCCTTTTGGAGAAGGTAGTGGTGTAGTAAAAAATAAGAAAATATATGGACTTGGTGCAAGTGATGAAAAAGCAGCTGTTGCAAGTTTAATGTTATTAGCAAAACAAATATCACAAAAAGATTTAGAAACTGATGTATGGCTGACTTTTGTAACTAAAGAAGAATCTGATGGATCAGGCACAAAGTCTTTTGTTGATTGGTTTGAAAAAGAAGGACATTTGGCAAAATATACCAATCTAGCAGCAGTTTTATTAGAACCAACTGGACTGGCCACTTTAGAACTAGGGCACAGAGGAAATATATTTGTAAAGCTAACAACCACTGGTGACAGTGGACATGGATCAAAACCCAAAGAAGTAAAAACTCATTCAGTACTAGAAATGATGAAGGTACTTAATGTTGTTGAAGGGTTAGATGATGAATGGTCAAAATCATACACTCACCAAATTTTAGGTTCTCCGTCCATCGGAGTAGCCACAAGTATTCAAGCCGGGAATATGGAAACTCCGAATAAGTTTCCAAGTACATGTTCAGCAACTTTAGACATTAGAACTACCCCAGAATTGCACGGTGTAGTTTTAGAAAAATTAAAAGATCAGTTAAAAGGGTTTCCTGTACAAGTTGCTTACTTATATGATCCCGCACCTTTTGGATTGACTGAGAGTGATAGTCCTATCGTTACAACGATGCAAGAAATACTTCCCTACAAAGTAAAACTCTCGATCTCT
>CAYTXH010000040.1:0-2279 GCA_964441115.1 uncultured Gammaproteobacteria bacterium
TAAACTATTCATACCAGGAATTTAATCAAGTTTGGTCAAAATATAATTATGAATTTTTAGTATTAGTTCCGACAGAGAAGCAAGAGAAAGTTGAATCGATATTAGGTCAACTAGTTGATGAAAATTTTGCGTGGCAACAAGCAGTTAAGAATTCGGAATTAATTTTAGAAAATAACCCGAATGATTTAACTGCTGCTTTTAATTTAAGCGTAGCCAGATATCACACAAAAGATTATACGGGATCTATAGCTCAATTCGAAAAAATAGAAAATCTATTATCATTTCGAACATTATGGTATCAAATAGAACCAATCCTCTCATATTATGAATTAAAAAATTATGACAGAGTCCTACAGATCACTGATAAAATTTTAAATAATCAGAATAGAGCTTTTTCAGAATTATATTTATTAAGAGGTAAGATTTATCAACAACAAGGAGATTTAGTGTCCGCTAAATTGGAATTCCAAAAAGCTGTTTTATATAATAGTCAGTTAACTGAAGCTCAAGACGAATTAGCAAAACTTAATTAACCCATTTATTAACTAAAGCTGTTAAATCTTCTAATGAAAATGGTTTTGGTAAATATCCTTCGACCTTCATTTGTTTAGCAATTTTAGCAGTATCAGTCATAGCTGAAATAACAATAATTGGAATATTTTTTAACTCGGGTTCTTTTTTAATAATTTTAGCTAAATGACTTCCTTCAATACCAGGCATCCAGAGATCAAGCATAATAAGATCAGGTTCAAATTCACGTATTATTTCAAGAACCGGTTGATTCGGAGTTAATACTTTAACTGTGTAACCATACTCAGTGAGGGCGATATCAATGACATCTAAAATACTAACATCATCATCACAAACTAGAATTTTTTTGGGGGTCTTCAAAGTGGTCATAGTATACCCTATTTTGAAAATAATCCAAGTTAGCTTTTTTATTCAGAGGGAGTTCGATGGCGATTTAAGTCTGAAGACTGATACAAGGCGATGCTGGATAAACTAATACTAGCTGTTTCCGCTCGTAAGACGCGTGGACCTAAACTAATGAGCTGGCAATTATATTTCTTGGCTAATTCAATTTCTTGATCCTCAAATCCACCTTCAGGACCAACAAAAATAGCCAGATTATTCTTTGCTGGCGTAATTTCTGATAACGACTTGGAACCTGCTCCTTCCCAAGCAATCCAACTATTATCATAAGTCGATGTTTGCTCTAATGCTTGTTCATAAGATATTAATGGTTGAATTTCAGGGACGATTCCTCTTTCAGATTGCTCAGCTGCTTCTTGGACAATCCGTTGCCATCGATTAACTTTATCCTGTCTAAAATTATTTTCTTTTATCAGACTCCGTTTAGTAGCTACCGGTACAAATTGATAAATACCAACTTCAGTTCCTTTTTGTAAAATGGTTTCAAATTTATCATATGGCACCATCGCTTGAAATAAAGTAATTTTAAGTTGTGGTTCAGTAGTACTTGGTTGACTAGAAATTAATTGACCGGTAACAGCATCTGATTTTATCGAATTTAATTTGACTTGATACTCCTCGCCTTGCCCATCAAGAACCACAATGGTATCTCCAACTTTTAATCTTAAAACTCGAGAGATTTGATGAGAGATCTCAGGAGTTAACCATACTTGATGGCCCTTAAAACAATGGCTTGGTATAAAAAAGCGATGTATTGTCATGGCTAAATTATACCATTAACCAAGCTAAAACTGGCGACGGGGATAATTTTTAGCTAAGATCGCTGCAACAACTAGAACTTCAGCTAAAAAAATCATCATACCCAATGTAGTAGGTACATCTGCTGGTGTTACCATCGGTGTAGTCATAAACATATTACTCACCTCCCTACACATATAATCTATAATCACTCGATTACTTAATCAGTGATTTAGATTACCAAGTTTACTTTCGACCTCTAGATTGTTAACCTAGTGCAGTGGATTCAGAAGCGAATAAATTCTTTTACAAATTTCCTAAACAAATTTTTCCAGCAAAAAAGCTGATTCTGATTGCGGATCAAGAGCCAGAAAATATCTACTACTTGGCTGAAGGCTTTGTTAGACAAGTTGTTAACTCTGCTAATGGTGATGAACTAACAATCCATATATATGCTCCAGGCAGTTACTTTCCTATGTCTAGTGTCTTAAACCAACAATCAAATCGTTATATCTTTCAATCAATAACTGATGCGACTATTTATTTAATACCTAAAAAGGAAATCGAAAGTTTTTTGGGATTTAATAAAAAATTAGATGATATAAAAG
>CAYTXH010000040.1:2289-9357 GCA_964441115.1 uncultured Gammaproteobacteria bacterium
TCGAAAGTTCTTTACGTCAAAATCCTGACCAGTTGTGGAGGTTTACACAACGTTTATCTGCTGGCTTAGAAGGGTTGGCACAGAGAATCGAATTACTTACTGTCAGTAATGCTGCCCAAAGGGTAGCCTCAGCAATTGTTTTTTTCGCCAAACACCTAGGTGAAGAAAATCTTAAAGGATTAGAATTAACGATCCGTTTAACACACCGAGAAATAGCCACTATGGCCGGTTTAAGCAGAGAACGGACTAGCTTGGAGTTAGAGAAATTAGTTCAATTAGATTTAATTAAAATTCATAAGCAGCGGATAATGGTGACTAATTTTAAGAAGTTGCTATCTCTGGCTCAATCCCAACTCTAACTGCTCATGGAGGTGGAATGGGGCTGGTAAGATTCTGGTAACTCTCACTCAGAAACAAAGGTCCCTGCCAGTGGATCTTCCAGTAACTTAAACAAATGTTTAAGTATTTTGACTATCCCACTCCACCTCCAACCGTATATTAGTAAAATTATTTATTGATTGCTGTGATCTGGATTACAAATTAGAAAGCAGACTCTTTAACAATTCGAGTATGGAGTAAACGATACGCTAAAATAACACAGACTAAACATATTACACTTCCTAAAATAAATGGAATTCGGAGCGAATAAGTAGCTAATAATCCACCTACGACTGGACCAATAATAGTTCCGATTGAAACATAGCTAGCGTTGATTCCCTGAATGGATCCTTGTGATTTAGCATCGGTTTCCTTCGATAATAAAGTTTGAACTAAAGGATTTAAGAAAGAACTTGATAGTGATAATACCACGCAAGCCAAAATAAAACTGACGATATTGAAACTTAAAAATAATAAACCGTACGATACTGATGTTAAAGTAAGAGACATAATCATAGCTCGACGATCACCTAATAATTTAACAGTTCTCGGGATTAATAATGTTTGAGCAATAATACCTAAGACACCAAAAAGAGTGTAGATACTAGCGATATTATTTGGTGATAATTGTAACCCTTTGACTGAAAATGCTTGAAACGCAAAAATAAATAAACCAAAAGTAGTTGAGAATAGTAATGATATTAATAATGTAACTCCAACACTTTTATCAAATAACATTAACGCTAATTTACGAAGATCAAATAATTTTTCGTTGCTAACTTGACCAATATGCTTATTAGTTTCAGGTAAAAATAATACTGTTGCCAGAGTAGCAATAACACCGATAACTCCGGAAATTATAAACGGAATTTGTAAACCATAAGGTGATGTTAAAGCTGAAATAGCTGGCCCAAAGACAAAACCAAAACCAAAAGAAGCACCGATAATTCCAAAGCCTTTAGCGCGATCTTCAGGTTTAGTTGAATCTGAGATAACTGATGAAACAACTGGGATATTTCCCGCAGTTAAACCATCTAATGCCCTAGCTAAAAATAGAATAATGGCATTTGGAGCAAAGGCGGCCATAAAAAATGACAGCGCTGTTCCAGCAACTGATATTGCTAATAATGGTTTTCGGCCATATTTATCAGAGAGACGTCCAATAATTGGAGTTGAAATGAATTGACAAGCTGAGAATAAGGCAAAAAGTAAACCATTTTGAGCATCAGTTAAACCAAACTTAGTTGAGTAAGTGTATAGAATGGGAATGATAATGCCATATCCCAAGGCATTGATCAGAGCAATTAGAGAAACGATAACTAAATTACGGTTTTTAAACATACGACAAAAGATAATTATAAAACAAAAGGGAGAAAGAAGATAGACAAAAGGAGATTGATGTTCTAATCAATCTCCTTTTGCTGTTAAGCTAGTTCGCAGATCCAGTCGTTACTCTGAATCTTCTGAATCTTCGGTTTGGTCATTGTCTTGGTTGCGATTCCGATTGGTATCTTTTCCAATTTCTGAATAAAATGCTTCATTGTTCTCAGAAGCATTATTACCTTGATCTGATTGATCTTCATCAGTGTTCCAACCTTGACTTTGATTTTTTTTATCGTCTGTCATTGACCTCACCCCCTTTCCAATAAACTAAGCTTAAACTGAGCGGATAAGTTTAAAACAATAGTTCAGTAAGAAATAAGCAAAATTACTAGCGTCGCTAGAAATAATCAGTTATGATCGTTCTATGAAATGGCTGATTATATTCGGGGTATTGATTGTCGGATTAGTAATATTTGGAGGTTACAATCTGTTAAAAGTAATGTCACCATCTACTGCTGCTCTAGTGCCAGCAATTATTTCCACAACTCCGACTCCTTTACCGACTAATCAAAGCATTGAAGTTGTCGCCTCAAATTTATATGTTCCTTGGGCCATCGATTTCTTACCCACTGGAGAGTTATTAGTAACAGAAAGAGCTGGTCGAGTACTCCAGATTAAAGGTCAAGAAAAAACCGAACTAATCAAGATTGATGATGTGGTCGAAAAGGGTGAGGGTGGTTTAATGGGTATGGCTGTAGATCCTAATTTTGGTCAAACTGCTAGAATATTTTTCTACTATACATATGAAGCCAATGATAACAGTACCAAAAACCGAGTCGTTAGTTATCAATTATTAAACCAAAAATTAATTAATCGCCAGCTGGTGATAGACGCAATTCCAGGAGCATTATTCCATAATGGTGGACGGATCAAATTTGGCAGCGATGGTTTCTTATATATCACTACAGGTGATGCACAAGAGCCCTCTAAAGCCCAAGATCTTAACTCATTGGCAGGTAAAATTTTGAGAATTACAACAGAAGGGAAACCAGCAGCCGGCAATCCTTTTAATACTTTGGTTTGGTCTTATGGTCATCGCAATCCACAAGGAATTACTTGGGATGATCAAAATAGATTATGGTCAACAGAACATGGTCCTAGTGGCTCAGGCACGGATTGTTGTCGAGATGAATTAAATCAAATCCAGTCCGGTAATAATTATGGTTGGCCATTAATTACTGGAGATAAGAAACAAGAAGGACTCATCTCCCCGGTTATTCATAGTGGCAATAATCAAACTTGGGCGCCTGGAGGAATGGTTTATCACAATGGTTCAATTTACTTTGCAGCTTTAAAAGGATTAGCTATTTATCAATATAACATCGAGTCTAAAGAGTTAACTACACTCTACCAAGGACAATGGGGAAGAATTCGAGACTTAATAATCGGACCTGATAAACAACTTTATTTGACAACTAGTAATCGGGATGGCCGCGGTAAACCTAGTACTGCTGATGATAGAATTATCAGAATTCCTTTTGTGAATTAAATATCTAAGCCTTTATCTTTTAACCAATTAATAAATTTCTCTGGCAATGGCATCGTAGACAATCTTGATTGTTTGACTAATGCTAAGTCAGCAAATAAACCTGATTCTTTGATATCTTTGAGACTAATAAAAGGCGGATTAAAAGTTTTTAGCAATTTAAAGTCGACTAACCAACTACGTGGATCTTTGAAATCGGGTCGTGAGTTACCAATAACCTCAGCTAAACCGACAATGGTAGTTTCACCTTGTGAATGATAGATCAAAACTTTATCACCTGGTTCCATTGATTTTAAAGCATTAACTGCGGTCGGATTACGAACTCCATCCCAGGTTGTTATTCCCTGTTTTTCAAAATCAGTAATGGAATAGGTTTCAGGATCTGTTTTAGCGAGAAAGTAAGTCATTATTGGCCAGCTTCCGGATGGGCTTGAGCTTGTACTTCTAAGCGATCAAGCACTTCTAATTTTTCTTTAACTGCTTTTAATAAATCTTGTAACCGCCAATCAGCTTTGACCCAATAATTAACAACCTGTAGATCCATACTTTGTGTAATGGTATTTGAATCATTTAAATTAGTGAGTAGAATAACTGGAACTCCTCGACCCCAGTGATCTTCGCGTAATTTCCCCAACATGGTCAATCCATCCATTACTGGCATAACCACATCTAAAAGAATAAATGATGGGTGTTGGGTAAGCGCAATTTCTAATCCTTCTTGGCCGTTATGAGCTTGAAGAACTTCAAATCCTTCAGCATGAAAGTTATCAGCTAAAGCTGATAGTAAGGGAGCTTCATCTTCAACGATCAAAATGGTGTGAGCTTTGGGAGCACCTGCATTATCCATTAATAAGATTGTATCACTCACAATGGTAATGTAAAGCGGAAGGTCGTACCTTTATTTGGCTCTGAAACAAAGTTAATTTGTCCTCTGGCTTCTTTAATAATTGATTTAGTGATAAACAACCCTAAGCCAGTACCTTCAGTATCAAGAGTCACAATATTATCAGCTCTGAATAACTTAGTAAAAATCTTCGATTGTTGTTCTAAAGGAATACCATAACCATGATCTTGGACTTCACCGATAAGATGAGATCTGGTCGGATCTAATTGGAGTTTAAACATTACTTGATCGCCGGACTTTGTGTATCGAACGGCATTAGATAATAGATTTTCTAAAACCATCCGTAACTGTTTTGGATCAATTTGGATAGGTGGTAAATTTAAATCAAATTCGGTTTTAATATTTACCCGATGCTGTAAACATAAACCATCTAAATCTTCCAAAGCTTGTTGAGCTATTTCAATAACTGAAACTTGTTTAACGTCAGCTGGAGTATGAAACTTACCTAATTCGATTCGTGAAACATTCAGTAAGGCATTCACCAGATTAATCATTCTCTTATTCCCGGTTGCTACGGACTGTAAATATTTTTGTTGAATTGCATTTAAAGAACCAAACTTGGGATTAGATAACATCTCGGTATACCAACTAATAGTGGTTAAAGGCGTTCGGAGTTGGTGAGATGCTAAAGCTAAAAAGTCATCTTTGGCTTTTTCAATCTCTTTTTCTTTAGTAATATCACGAAAAGCATTAATAGCTCCGGTAATTTTACCGTTTTGAACAATCGGAGTTGCGATTAAAGAAACAGGGATCTTTCGACCATCTTTAGTTTGATAAAAATATGACTCCTCACTAATCTTCTGTCCAGCTAATGCCAATCTAATTGGCCGTTGATCAAAATCTACTAACTGTCCATGTGAATCAAATAAAGGAACTACTTGCTGATAATCTTGACCGACTAGTTCGTAGCTTTTCCAGCCTAGAATATATTCAGTTTGATTATTGGAGGCTGTAATAACTCGGTTTAAATCAACTACGACTAAACCATCTCCAACACTGTTAAAGATCGCTTGGTATTCTTGAATTTTATGCTGTAACTGCTCTAACAGCCCATCAGAACTGACAGAATCGGGCATATATACAGGGTATCACAAAATGATTATTTAAAAAGAGAGTCGCCAGGGTAAGCTACTTCATCAGCTAATTGATCTTCTAATCTTAATAATTCATTATACTTAGCAACTCGATCAGTTCTAGATAAAGAACCAGTCTTGATTTGACCAGTGCTTAAACCAACCGCTAAATGAGCAATCGTTGTATCTTCTGTCTCGCCGGATCGGTGAGACATGACAGTATTCCAACCTGCTGCTTGAGCCATCTGAACTGTTTTAATAGTTTCAGTTAAAGAACCAATTTGGTTTGGTTTGATTAAAATAGCATTGGCTGCTTTTTGCTCTATACCTTTGGCTAAGAATTCGGGATTAGTTACTAGCAAATCATCTCCAACTAATTGAATTTTGTCGCCAACTTTCTCAGTTAACTTAGTCCAAGATTCCCATGCCTCTTGATCTAAACCATCTTCAATAGAAACAATCGGGTACTTTTGTGTTAATTCAGCTAACCAGTTGATCATCTCTTCGCTAGTTAATTCCCGATTTTCTGTCTTTAATTGATATTTATCATTTTCAAAAAGCTCACTTGAAGCTACGTCTAAAGCTAATTTAATATCCTCGCCTAATTTATATCCAGCTTTTTCAATAGCTTGAGCAATTAAATCTAAAGCTTGAGCATTACCTTCAGTCAATGCTGGAGCATACCCACCTTCATCACCAACTGTAGTCGCGAAACCATTTTTAGATAAAACTTTTTTTAAATGATGAAAAACTTCGGCACCCATCTGCAAAGCCTGACTAAAACTAGTGGCGCCAACTGGAATAATCATAAATTCTTGAATATCTGTTACAAAGCTCGCATGTTGTCCGCCGTTCATGATGTTCATCATCGGAACCGGTAGAGTTAATTTTTGAGTATTCCCCGATAATTTGTGAATATATTTTGCTAAAGGCATTTTTTGAAAATTAGCGGCGGCATGTGCAGTTGCTAATGAGACAGCTAAAATAGCATTTGCACCTAATTTAGCTTTATTCGGAGTACCATCTAAATCTAACATTACTTGATCGATCTCAGTTTGTTGATCAGCAGACATACCAATCAACTTTGGAGCGATTTGTTCGTGAATATTTTTAACAGCAGTTAAGACACCTTTCCCTAAATATTTAGAATCATCACCATCTCGTAACTCTAACGCTTCGTGGGTACCAGTTGAAGCTCCGGATGGAACAGCAGCTCGGCCAATGGTGCCATCTTCGAGCTGAACTTCAGCTTCGACAGTTGGATTACCGCGTGAATCTAAAATTTGTCTGGCATGAATATTCTTAATTTTCATTATTGTTTTCCTTTAAATAAATCTTTAGCTCTGATTTCGTGATTTGTAATCTGCCCTTCGCTATCGATATCAAAGACATTGATTTCACTAAAACCGATTTCAAATTCGGCAATTTGTTCATTTGTCATTTGTTTAATGTGTTTCATAAGTGCTCTTAATGTGTTTCCTGAAGAAACGATTAAGATATTTTTACCTTCTTTAACTAAAGGTAAAATTGTTTCTTCATAAAATGGGACAACTCGATCATAAACTTGCTTTAAAGATTCACCTTCGGGAATTGGCGCATCCCAACTTCGGCGTAGTTTTTGGAATTCTTCTTCACCAATTTCTTCTTTAACTTCCCATTTATTTTTACCGGTATAAACCCCGTAATTTCGCTCATTTAACTCTTCAACTTGAGATATTTCGAATTTCTGACCTAAGACATCTGCAATTTCCTCGCAGGTTTGGAGGGTTCTTTGAAGTTTGGATACAAAAGCTTGATCAATTTGGATGTCCTTAATAGATTCAGCTGCTGTTCGGGCTTGTTGT
>CAYTXH010000041.1:0-8997 GCA_964441115.1 uncultured Gammaproteobacteria bacterium
CGGATACGTTAATGGTAAAATTAATGAAGTAAGATCATACAATCGAGCACTATCTGGAACAGATATCCAGCAACTATATAACTGGTCACCAGCTCCAGTCGGATATTGGAAACTGGATGAAACAACAGGCACAACCTATTACGACTCCTCTGGAAACAATAACGATCTAAGTGCAAGTAATTCACCAACTTCAGTAAAGGCAAAGTATTCAAAAGGACTTAATTTCAATGGTGATTCTAATAAATTACTGACTAGAGCAGATGATGATGATTTTGATGTTGGTACGTCTGGTAGTTTTACAGTAAGTGGCTGGATTAACTATCATGCAATTGATTCTAGTACTAGCTCTATATACAACAAAGGAGCTGCGGGTTCAGGGATTAATTTAGTAATTTCGGCCGCGGATTCATCAATGGATTGTTACTCTGGCGCTGCTGATTCTACAACTTCTGGAACTAGTACTATGCCTGAAGATGCTTGGGTTCACTTTGCATGTGTAAAAGATGGGACATCCCGTTTGCAAATTTATATAAATGGGGCACCTATCGGGACTCCAGATACATCTTTATCAAGTAGCTCAATGGCCAACTCTAATGCAATATATTTTGGGGTAAATAGCGATGGCACATCTAATGATTTGGATGGAAATCTGGATGATATAAAAATCTACAACTATGCTAGAACTCAAAAACAACTAATAGAAGATATGAATCAAAATCACCCAGCGCCCGGATCCCCTATTGGCTCTGCAGTTGGTCATTGGAAATTTGATGAAGGCTATGGCACAACTGCTCAAAGTAGTGGCAATCAATCAATAAATGCAACATTAAATAATATGTCATCTCCTGCCACTTCGACATCAGGATGGAATAATACAGGAAAATTTGGCCGCGGACTTCAGTTCGATGGAACAGACGATAACGTCAAGTTTACTGAAGTTGCATCGATTGATTATGGTTCAACTAGTAGTAGTTATTCATTATCCGCTTGGGTAAAAACATCTACTAACTTTGCTTCTGATGCGCATATTATTTCTAAGGATGATGGCTCAGGAGCATATCCATATCGTTTATATATGAATAGCTCTGAGTACGCCTGTTTTAGTATGAGTGATGGAACAAATTCTCCTTCAGTCTGCGGAAGTACTGCTCTTAATGATGGTGAATGGCATTATATCGCTGGGATAAGAGATGTCGCGACGGATAAATTATATATTTATGTGGATGGTAAACAAGTAAATTCTGCAACTGATTCTACAACTACCACTGCAGTGAATAATGATAACTTTACCATTGGTAATGGCGGAACTAGCTATACTAGTCAGGATTTTACAGGAACAATTGATGAACCAAAAATATATAGTGGGGCACTTAGTTCAGATCAAATCATGTTTGATATGAACCGAGGATCTACAGAAGTCTTAGCAGCCACTTCTACTAATTCAGCAGGAACTGCTGCTTCGAATTCTAACGACCGCTCGTATTGTATCCCAGGGGATACTAGTACTTGCCGTGTTCCTGTTTTATATTGGGACTTTGAAGAAGGTGGTAGCACTTCAGCATATGATAAGTCTGGTAATGGCTTAACCGGTACTTTGTCTACGCCACTGAGAACTACCGGTAAACTTGGTAAAGGATTAGATTTTAATGGAACGAGTGATATTGTAACTATTAGTGATAACACGCTGCTGGAGCCTTCTACAGATATGACAATCACAACTTGGGTGTACTTTCGATCTCTACCCTCTACTAGAGCTGAGGAAGCAACATTTGCCTATAAGACACATTCTTCCTCTCCATGGTATTCTTATCATTTTTATGCAGAAACTGATGATGATCTATGCTTTGGTTGGATTAACACAAGTAATTCGGGATCAGATACCTGTTCGACTGGAGGGGTTGGATTTGCAGCTAATCGCTGGTATCAAATTTCAGCTGTAAAATCTGGAGCTACGGTCTATTTATATGTAGACGGACGAGAAGTTCCTAGTTATGCTTCACAACCAGCATATTCTGGAACAATTAAAAATTCTAATCGTGCTTTAAATATCGGAGGTGTTGATGCCACTCAAAAACGAATCTTAGGAAAAATGGATGATTTTAGATTATATGACTATGCTCTGACTACTGGTCAAATTGCTTGGAATTATAATAATGGAAAACCAGTCGGACAATGGAAAATGGATGAATGTCAGGGAACTACCCTAAATGACTCCTCTGGGAATAGCTTAACAGGAACTCTTAGTGGAGCTACCCCCGGTACATGTGTTACATCAGGATCCTGGTATAACGGAGTTACCGGAAAGAGAAATTATTCACTCGATTTTGACGGTACTGATGATGTCGTAACTATCACTAATGCTAATCCAATTGATTTTGACTCTTCACTCTCAGATGGGGTTAGTTTCTGCGCTTGGGTGAATGCTGATAGTGATGGAGAAAACGATGTTGGTCAAATATTATTTAAAGGAACTAATACATACTTAAGGGTCGATAGCCAATCAGGTGGAAACTTGGACGTTGAGACTTCACTTGATTTAGGAACTACTGATGCAACAGTAAATGTTTCTGCGGGGATTACTACTTCAACATGGAATCATGTCTGCACTTCATATACAGATGATGGTGATGATGAAGTGGAAATATATATAAATGGAAACCTCCGTGGAACAAGTACTAACGGTGTTGGATCACCGGCAACTAGCGATTCTAATAACTTACTAATTGGCGGAACAACAACTGCTAACTTCGATGGGAAGATTGATGATGTTCGAGTTTATAACTATGGTTTAAATGCTACCCAGGTTAAAACTGTCTATTCTGATGGAGCAATTAACTTCTCTCCAAGTACTGGAGCTCCATAAAAAAATTACTCTATATCAAAGAATAAGCTTGATATATCAATATAATAATTACGATTACAGTCATCACTTTAGTTCCGAAAAAAAATCGAAACACATCACTTACACACCAGTTTCTAGATTGCTTCTATATATTAATAAATAGCTAAAAAACTTTAAATTTCCCCCCTTGACACTAGGTATATAAAACTGGTTATAGTAGAAACTGTCAAAAGATTTAATGCTTATTGGTTGGTTAATAAATGACCTATTGACAAAGCAATTGAATTCTTGGCATAGTGAGAAAAGATTAAAAAAGTTGCAGTTAACTTTTCTAATTTAGTTTAATAACGACGGACATGAGAAACCAAATTTCTGCTCAGCTTAATAACGTAATCACTGGTCTATTAATTGGAGCAGTTGCATTAACCCCATTAATATTCACTCCTTTCTTTACAGAATTTTACGAATCAAGCAAAATCGCATTATTACTAGTAATAACAATTGTTTTAGTTGTTTTATGGGGATTAAGCTGGATCTTAAAAGGAAAAGTTTTAATCACTCGCTCTCCACTTGATATTCCTTTCTTATTATTAATAGGTGTAGTAGTTATTTCTACTGTATTAAGTAGCAGTCAATATATCTCTATTATAGGTAATTTTCCTAAAATTCATGGCTCGGCTACTACCTATGTCTTGTATGCTCTATTCTATTTCGTAGCTGTTTCTCATTTAAGAACTGTTAATCAGGTTCGAAATCTGTACTTAGCAATGTTAGCTTCTGGTGTAATTGTTTCCATCGTGACTTTATTGTCCTACTTTAATCTATATTTGCCTTTCCAAATCGTACAGTTCCCAAATTTCACACCAACAGGATCATCTTTCTCTACTGCAGCATTATTATCTCTACTATTAGCATTACCAATGGTGGCTATTATTCGACCAACTAAACTATTACCACAACCTGTTGCTGCTGTTATTGCTACTTTATTCTTATTAACAATTGCATTAATTGGCTCTAACAGTAATAACGATGCAACTGTATTACTCTCCTCTCCTTATGTTGCAACTTATGCAGTCATCGGTTTGACTATCTTCTTATTTAGAAGTCAAATCACCAAAAAGACATTACCATTATTATTAACTCCTATAATTGCAACTTTAATCATCGTTGGAGTAAGTGTTTTACCAATGGGTGATAAAAACCCATTAAACCAAAAGCTACTATCATTCCCACGAGAAGTTCAATTATCATTATCAACTTCATGGAAAGTTTCAGTCTCAGCTTTCCGAGACAGCACATTCTTTGGAACAGGTCCTGCAACATACTTATTCAACTTTACTCAATACAAGCCAGTTGAACACAACGACTCACGATTCTGGAATATTCGATTTGATAGTGCTTACAACGAGTATCTACAAACTCTTGGAACCTTAGGATTGTTTGGAACATTAGCCTTGTTATTCTTAACAATCGTAGTCTTGAGCTTCTCATGGAAAGGCTTGAATGTTAAAGACAATGACTTATCTTTGAGCTTAGCAATCAGCGCAATTGCAGGTGTAGTTATCTTACTAACTCATGTAACCACAGCTGTTGTGATGGTTGCTTTAGTTGCTATCTTAGCGATGTTAATGGCTACTCACAAATCAATCAGCGGTAAAGTTGAAGAATTAACCTTTGGTATTCGAGCATCTAAGTCTCACGATCCAAACTCAGTTGTTGGTGATATCTTACCAATCATCTTATTTATCCCTATCTTGATCATTGCTGGTGTTGTCTTATACCAATTTGCAAACATTGCTTATGCTGACACTCGACACCGAATGGCTTTGAACACAGCTTCTACTCGAGCTTTAGACTCATACAACAATTTAGTTGCAGCTGTTGATCAACAAAAATTCGGTAATCCATTCATCGATACTTATCGAACAGACTTAGCTTTAACTAACTTTGCTTTAGCTAATGCTATCGCAATCCAAAAAGGGCCAACTGAAGCTTCCCCAACTGGATCATTAACTGATCAAGATCGATTAAATATTCAACAATTATTGAGCCAATCAATTCGAGAAGGTCAAATCTCAACTGTTTTGAACCCTCGAAATCCAGGCAACTGGGAAATCTTAGCTTCAATCTATCGACAAATCTCAGGTGTTGCTGATAATGCTCTAGCTTTCTCATTGAACGCTTATGGCCGAGCTATCCAATTAGATCCATTAAATCCAATCTTGAGATTAAATGTTGGTGGAATCTACTACTCAGCACGAAATTATGACTTAGCTATCAGATTCTTCTCTGATGCTGTTAACTTAAAGCCAGACTTAGCTAACGCATATTACAACCTATCTATCGCTTTGCGAGAGAAGGGTGACTTAGCTGCTGCTGAACAAACAGCACAACAAGTTGTTACTTTATTACAACGAGATACTAACAATCCTGATTACAGATTAGCTTCAGAATACCTAGCTGATTTGAAAGCTCGAATTGCTACATCAAGCGCAAATCAATCACAATTCAAACCAACAACAGCATCTCAATCAAGTGCATTACAACAACAAAACTTACCACAAGTTTTGGACCTACCAAACCAAACATTAGAAGCTACTCCAGCTGCTGCTCCTACTCGATAGTTTAAATACTGATCAATTTCTCATTAACTCTTAGTAACTATTATTTTTTGTGTTAATCTATTGTTATGCTGAATGTAACGGCTGCAGATTTGCAAGGTACTCCACTCCGCTATTCCACAGATAGCCGTCCCGGATTTTCCAGAAGAAAGAATGGTAACCATTTTGATTATTATGATCTAGAAGGTAATTTAATTATTGATGAAAATATAGTTAATAGAATTAATGGACTGGCTATCCCTCCCTCTTGGGAAAAGGTTTGGATTAGTCCTAATGCTTTAGGTTATTTACAGGCAACAGGAAGAGACCTAAAAGGCAAAAAACAGTATCGTTACCACGATAAATGGAACCAAAAATCACAAGGAGATAAATACTCAAGAATGATATTATTTGGTCAATTACTCCCCATTTTAAGGCAGAGAATCACTAAAGATATTAAGTTGAGAGGTCTCCCCAGAGAGAAGGTTATTGCCACTATTGTTTGGTTACTAGAGAAAACTTTAATTAGAGTGGGTAATCAAGAATATGCTAAGGAAAATCAATCATTTGGATTAACCACCCTTCGACGGAAACACACTAAGATCCGTGGTGATCAGGTTAAATTTGAGTTCAAAGGCAAAAGTGGTGTTTACCATACGATTAGTATTAGACACCGCCGCGTTTCACAAATCATTCGGAAATGTCATGATTTACCAGGACAAGATTTGTTTGAATACCGGAATGATCAAGGACAAATTGAGACTATTACCTCTGAAGACGTTAACTTATATTTAGGTGAAGTTACGGGTCACGATATTACAGCTAAAGATTTTAGAACCTGGGCTGGAACCGATTTGGCAGCAGAGTTACTTGACCAAGCTGGTCTAAGTCAGGATGACTCTAGCGCTAAAAAAATCTTAACTGAAACGGTTAAAGAAGTTTCTAGTCATTTACGAAACCGTCCGGCTACTTGCCGAAAATATTATATTCAACCCATTATCCTCGCTTGTTACAACAAGGGCGTTATAATCTCAAACTATCAATCAAAGAAAAAAACTTTCAAACATCGGTTATTAAGTGAAAAAGAGTGTAAAGTTATTGGGATGTTGCAATCTATTTAATTATATAGTGTGGACTCTAGGGGGCTCGAACCCCTCACCTCTTCCATGCCATGGAAGCGCTCTACCAAATGAGCTAAGAGCCCAGTTTAAATATCCTGAACTGAATTATTCTACAATGTTTTAATTGTTTGTGCTAGGGATTTCACTTCGATTTAATCGAAGATATCTCTGATTTTATGGAAGTTTGCTGAAATAATCGTAAATATCTTTAGAGATATTTGCCAAGAGCTCAATTCCATCATCTTCCCCTTCCAGATCTTTACTCATCAGTACGATCAAATATGGCTTATTCTCAATAAAAACGATCCCACTATCATGTCGAAGACGCGCCAACTCACCCGTTTTATGAGCAATTTTAAGCCCTGCTGGAAGCTCAGCTGGGATCCGATTATTGATTCTAGCCGTGGCAAGCAGATCAATTAACTCTTCTGATGCCTGACGACTGTAAATTTGACCAAAATAAAGCTTGCGCCAGAATAGAGCAACGTCATTAGCAGTTGTCGAAATCGGTTCGCGAATAATAGTCCGATTCGCACCGATTTTAACTGCTTGTTCACGAACTCGATCCCAAGTTAGCTTTTCGGCTAACATAATCGCCGCATAATTATCAGAGACACCGGCGATCCGATCTAAAATGTATTTGACATCATAACTAATATTTTCCCCTGCCAAACCTTCATACCCAAACTCAACTCCACCTAAAACTTCATTTAAATGATCTGTTGAAGCAGCAATTGTTTGATTCATTTTGAGATCCCCCTCCCCAATGGCTTCATAAGCTGTTGCTAATAAAAACAATTTATAAAGTGACGCTGATGGAAATAATCTATCAGCATGGTAGCTATAACGTTGAGTTAAATCACCATCTAAAGATTCAATCACGATGGCATAATCGCCTGGCTGATCTTTTAATCTGTTTTCAACAATTGCTGCTATCTGCGGATTATTTGGTAAAGGAATTTGGCTTGCAGCTGGTGTTGGCTCTACAAAATCACTAGCTGTAACTTTACCGGTGATCTCAATCGGTGAATAAATCGTCTGATTAGTTGGCAAATTTAGCTTGATAACCCAGATTCCAACCACGAAACCACTGATAATACCAATCAGCACTAAGACTATCCAAGAATTATCCCCTTTGGGACGGGATTTAGATTCAAATTGAGGGTACTGGTAGCTACGATAAGACACGTTATCAAATATACCAGAATTGGATAAGATTATCCTTTATTTCAAAATAGCCATTGGATTTACAGCAATTCCTTTATATCTGATTTCAAAGTGTAAATGGGTACCTGTTGAACGCCCAGTATTACCCATTTGACCAATTGATTGACCTCGAGATACCTTTTCCCCTGATGATACATAGATATTTGATAAATGAGCATATAAGGTCTGATAACCGTTACCATGATCAATAATGACTCGATTACCATAGCCGTAATTATCTGGCCAGCCAGCCACAATAACTGTACCACCATCAGAAGCAACAACTGCTGGAGCAGCCGGATTTGGTAAATCAAGAGCAGGATGATACCATGCAAAATATTGAGAAACTCCTTTACTCACAGTAGGCCAGATAAAATTACCACCCCCTGGAGCTGAGAAAGTTGGTCCAGTGTTTCCTTTTGATAAGTATTGTGGTTGTGGTTTCGGTTTTGGTGTTTCACGAGCTTCAGGAGGTGATCCTTCTGGAACAATTAAAACTTGTCCTGGACGTAATTTAAAATCATCCCCAATATCATTAAATGGAAAGTCGACAATCGCCTGTTGATCAGACTCATATTTTTTAGCTAAACTTTCAAGTGTATCGCCGCTTTTAACAGTATGTGCGACACCAGTCACAGGCAAAATTTTGAGTTTATCTCCAGGTTTAACACTATTAACCGAGGTCAAATCATTGGCCCATTTAATAGTGTTAATACTAATACCAAACTTTTCAGCAATTTGTGAAACGGTCTCCCCACCTTTAACTTCATATTCAATTATTTCAGATCTTGGTTTTTCAGAAACTGAAGTTTTTAAATTAATTAATGATTCTAAACTAACACCTGAGGCGTAAGGATCAAAGGTTTCTATATAGCGTGGATCAGGATCACTCATACCTGGGAAAGAAGAAGCCACAATTGAAGGTCCGCCAATGGCTCCGGAAGAAATAACTCCAATAGCGCTGAGACCAATCATTGAGGTATGCCAAACGTGCTTTTGGAATTTACCCCGCCGATGCATTAGCCCTTCAACAGAGATATTCTTAAAATTTTCGACTAATAAACCAGCTTTTTTGGCTTTGGTAGACTGATAAGTCGCAATATATTTAATGAGATCTTTAAAATCGTTCCGGGATGAGTTCATACGGGAAACTTACTGAATTATTGTATCAGACTTATTAGGGATAACAAGTTGACAAGGTATGTTACAAAAGCCGATCTAACTATGC
>CAYTXH010000042.1:0-8140 GCA_964441115.1 uncultured Gammaproteobacteria bacterium
CTAATCAAACAGATTTAGTTTATCGTGATCAATTAGCTTTATTAAATTGGATTAAGCAATCTTCGGGTGGAGAAAGTTTCCAATTTGATTCCCACACTGTGCCGTATTTATATCCTCAAGGTTGGGATTATTTAGTAGCTGAACATCTACCTGGTCAACGCGTTGAAAAGTCGGATCGGATTTATATTGCTATTGAGCGAGGAGTAGATTCTATTTCACAGCAAAAATGGATCGATGGTTTAGGTCCGTCAATATTAATTACTGAACAAAAATTTGGCGAATTAAGAGTTCAATTTAGGCAAAGATTGGATGCGGCAGAGCTTCAGAAAGTGGTAAACTAAACAAGCGATGAAACAGGTGAAACTTTCAGTAATTATTCCGGCGTATAACGAAGAAGTCAATTTAGAAAAAGGGGTTTTAAACCAAGTTTCAGATTATTTATCAGCTCAAGACTATGATTATGAGGTTTTAGTGGTGGATGATGGATCTACTGATCAAACAGTTAAGTTAGTTAATCAGTTTATTAAGAATAATCCAAAATTCAGATTAATTGAGAGTCCTCATGGTGGTAAAGCGGTAACTGTCATGACTGGACTATTAGAAGCTAAAGGTGAGGTGATTTTGTTTACTGACACTGATCAAGCAACACCGTTATCTCAAGTAGAGCATTTTTGGCCGAAATTTGATCAAGGTTTTGATATCGTCATTGGTTCTCGAGCTGGGAGAAAAGGAGCCCCATTAATTCGACAGATTTATTCACTTGGTTTTGTAATTATTAGAACTTTAATTTTAGGATTACCTTTTAGAGATACTCAGTGTGGTTTTAAAGCTTTTAATCAAACTGCAGTTCATTCCATCTTTCCGAAATTATTACCAGCTTGGAGAGAGATGACTGCCGGAGGAGCAGCGGTCAATGCTGGATGGGATTCTGAGGTGTTATTTATTGCGTGGTCAAAGGGATTAAAGATCTCTGAAGTGCCAGTTGAGTGGCATCATGTTGGTTCAAAAAGGGTGGGTATTAGTGCGGCGTTAGAGGCTATTAAAGATATGATTAGAATTCGAGTTAATAGTTGGCAAGGTCGGTATTAGATTCATCAGCATGAAAGATTTAATTAAATCTCATAAAAAATTGATAGTGGTTTTGATATTGATAGCAATTGGTTATTGGGTAATTAGATTACCGATGTTAACTAGTCAGCCAGTTTTTGCTGATGAGGCGATTTACATTCGATGGGCGCAAATTATGAGATCAGAACCATCATTGCGATTTTTACCAGTGACTGACGGTAAAACCCCACTTTATATGTGGACTTTGATGCCGATGTTGAAGTTGATCCAGGATCCGTTATTAGCTGGTAGATTGTTATCAGTGATTATGGGTTTTGGAACTTGGTTAGGAATTGTCTTTTTGAGTTGGCGTTGGATTAGTCCGAAAGCAGCGGTTTGGAGTGGTTTGTTAGCAGTGACATTACCTTATTTAATCTTTTTTGAACGAATGGCTTTAGCTGATTCGATGTTAACTGCGTTTACATTGTGGTCTTTAATTGGGGCTTTATTGTTGGCCGAATTCAGACGGTTGGATTTAGCGATGGTAGTTGGTTATTTAATGGGGGGTGCGGTTTTAGCAAAAACTCCAGGATCAGTTAGTATGTGGTTATTACCAGCGACGGGTTTAGTAGCTTGGGCACATCGATTGAAATGGAGATCTTGGAGCAGATTAATTGGTTTGTGGGTTGTAGTAGTAGTCATCGCTTTAGCTTGTTATAACTTATTGCGATTAGGACCGGAATTTCGTCAATTAAGTGCTCGTAATCAGGATTATTTATTTCCTGTCAGTAAGATTTTAGCTACTCCTTGGGATCCTCTTTTACCGCATTTAAATGATCTATGGGGATGGTGTGGTTATTTACTAAGTTGGCCATTAAGTTTATTAGTTGCTGCCGGCGGAGTTGGAGTGATTTGGAAAAGGCGCTGGCCATTGGTAGTCGTAGCGATTTGGGCGTTTGTGCCTTTAGTTTTTGAACTGCTATTTATTCGTAATTTAACTGCTAGATATGCCATGTTTATGGTTCCAATGTGGGTAATATTAGCTGGTTGGATGGTTTGGCAGATTGAACAATGGAAAAAATGGTTGGGTTGGTTATTGGTAGCGACGGTCATGCTTTGTTCAGGTTGGTGGTTGGGGCATTTGTGGTTTAATGTTGAAAAATTGCCGTTACCAGCCAATGAGCGACAGGGTTATTTTCAAGAATGGACTGCAGGTTATGGTTTGGAAGAGATTAGTCAATTTCTAATTAATGAAGCAGCAAAAGGTACTATTCAAGTTGGAACTGAAGGTGCTTTTGGAACTTTGCCCGATGGATTAACAATTTATTTAGATCATTATTTAAAAACTGCTCCAGAGGATAAAAAGATTATCGTTTCTCCCGGAGGGGCAACAGTCTCCGCAGAATTGAGAGCTGATACAGTCAGACGTCCGGTTTATTTTGTTAGTAATAGTTCTCGATATGCGGGAACGGCAGGTGTAACTGAAACATTACTGAGATATCCAAAATTGATAAGAGCAGATAAAACTTCTGATGAGATGTTATTAATGAAAGTGCTGCCTGAAAATTAGTCGGCTGTTTGTTATGATTGGTTGCTAAGATGAATTGGAAAAAAATAGTTTCAAAATTTGAAGATCATAAATTACATCACCTGAATCCATTATGGTGGTGGTTTGGTTTGATCCTGACTCTGATGGTTTTATGGCCCTTAGGGGCGGCTTCATATTTTAGTCATCATGATGATGTTCAAGTAATTCGACTACATCAAATGAATAAATGCTGGCAGGATGGTCAAATTCCTTGTCGTTGGGTGCCGGATTTAGGGGGATTATATGGTTATCCATTATTTAATTATTATGGTCCATTGCCATATTACTTTGGACAATTAGTTTTGAGTTTATCTAATGATCTAATTTTTAGTGCCAAGGCGATGTTTGCGATTACTATGATTGGTTCATATGCCTTTATGTATTTGGCAGCTCGAAGATTATGGGGACACTGGGGTGGTGTCATATCAGGAATCTTTTATGTTTATGCGCCGTATCATGCAGTAGATATTTATGTCCGAGGTGCAATGGGGGAATTATGGGGATTGATGTTTTATCCGGGAATGATCTGGGCGCTATTGAGACTCAGGAGTTATGCAACATGGGCCAATGGAGTGATTTTGGCTTTAATGATGGCTGGTTTGGTGATGTCACATAATTTGTCAGCACTGATTTTTGTACCTTTATTTGGTGTCATCTCTCTCTTACTGTTGAAATGGAAACCAGAAGCTGCAGCCTCAAATAAGAGATATATTATCGCGTTGGCGATTAGTTTCGCTTTGGGACTAATGCTAGCGGGCTTTTATTGGTTGCCGATGGTAGCTGAAAAAAATCTGGTTCATGTTGATAGCACTACCTCTGGTTACTTTGGTTATACAGAGCACTTTAAAGGTTTTCGAAAACTATTAGTCGAGAGGACTTGGGGATGGGGTGCCTCAATTCGAGAAGTGCCAGGTGTTGATGCTAAAGATGATATCTCTTATCAAGTTGGTTGGATTCATTTATTAGCGATCGGGTTGTCGCTGCTAGGGTTGCCTTGGTTATGGAAAAAACAACGATATCTGGCGATCTGGGTAGGGGTTTGTTTAAGTGGTGTGGTGATTAGTTTAGCCATGATTCATCCCAGATCACAGCCAGTTTGGGATTTATTAGAACCTTTGAAATATCTCCAATTCCCTTGGCGATTTTTAGGAATGGTGATCTTTTGGGCCTCTTTAATGGCTGGAAGTATTATGGTTTGGTGTCGAGAAAAACTCCAAACTATTTTGGGTATGGGATTAATTTTATTAGTGGTGACTTTAAATTTTGGTTATTTCCGACCCTTAGAATTTTATGATTTAACTGCAGAACAGATGTTGTCTGGTAAAAATTGGGATAAGTTAATTAAACGATCAATCTTTGATTATTTACCGATTTATGCTGAAGCTCCGCCAGCGGAGTTAGCTCCAGCACCTTATAATTTAGAAACTGGGGACGCAGACATTATTAATTTCCAAAAAGGGACAGATTGGTACCGTTTTGAAGCCAATGTTAAGAGTCACACTATTATTCGATTAGCTCAATATTATTTCCCAAACTGGGTGGTAAAGGTCAATGCTGAGCCAGTTAATATTGATTACAATAATCCATTAGGTTTAATGCAATTTATCTTAGGAACTGGTCAATATACGATTGAAGCAAAATTAGAGGATACAGTGGTGCGAAAAATTGGTAATTTAATGACAGTGATTGGGATGATTATTGTAGTTATTATTACTTTGGTGGAGGTGCCAAAATTCCGTAGATGGTTAATGTATTACGCTAGAGCTTTTACAGGGAAGTAGGGGGTAGCGCGTAGGAGGTAGGGTTTAGCGTGTAGTAAAAAAAAGAAAAGATGAAGAGAAAAAAGTTGGTATTAGTAGCAGTTGGAGTTTATTAGTTAGCAGCCAAATTCGGGAAGGGAAATAATTATGTCTGAGGGTTTATCAATTGATCAAATTAAGAGTCGAGTTATTAGTTCTTTTTTAAGTTTAACTGCCAGACAAGTTTTACTTCGGACAATTAGTTTTGTTTCTCTAAATTTAATTTTGGCTCGAGTTTTACCAGTTGAGACGATTGGTTTATTTAATTTAGCCAACGGGGTAATTACTTTTTTTGCTTATTTTTCAGATGTTGGTTTAGCGGCATCTTTAATTCAGAAAAAATCAGCAATTACTGAAAGTGATATTAAAACTGTTTTCTCAATTCAAAGTTTAATAGTTGGAATTTTGAGTTTATTAATTATTGTTTTTGCGCCTAATATTGGTGGGTTTTATCAATTAAATAATGAGGGTATTTGGTTAATAAGGATTTTGGGAATTGGATTTTTCTTGTCTTCATTAAAAGTCGTGCCGGCAGTTTTATTGGAGCGGGAATTAAGATTTAGACCTCTGGTAACTGTTGAATTAATCGAGACCTTAGTTTTTAATTGTTTGTTAATTTATTTAGCGTTAAATAATTATGGTATTTGGAGTTTTAGTTGGGCAGCATTAGCTCGAGGAATTGTTGGAACGATTTTGATTTACTTGGTGACTAGAACTAAAGTTCGTTTAGGGTTTGATCGATTATCAGCCAAACAATTATTACAATTTGGAGTGCCGTTTCAGTTAAATAGTTTATTAGCTTTATTAAAAGATCGGTTAGTGCCGTTAGTTGTAGCTAGAATGATTGGGACTATTGGTGTTGGATATATTACTTGGGCACAGAATCTAGCTTATTTACCACTAGAACTGATGAGTGTCATGATTCGAATTACTTTTCCAGCTTTTGCACGGTTACAAGATGATCGTCAGAATTTATCTAAAGCAGTTGAGAAATCTTTGTTTGTGACGACTTTTCTAACCTATCCATTAATTTTTGGGATTGCCGCAATTCTGCCAGCTTTGGTTGCGCATGTTGTTTCTAGTAAATGGCAACCGGCGATTTGGACTTATTACTTGTTTGCTTTTGCAACTTTATGGTCAGTGGTGTCAACGACTCTAACTAATACACTAAATTCGGTTGGGCAAGTTAAAACAACTTTGAAATTAATGGTGATGTGGACAACTTTAGAATGGAGTTTAACTCCACTTTTAGTTTATTATTTCGGATTTAATGGAGTGGGTATGGCGGCTTTTATTATTTCGTTTAGCTCCTTAGTGACTATATTTATAGTAAAAAGATTTATTGATGTCAGTATTTGGAGAGCAATTGGCTGGCCTTTATTAATGGCATTGGCAATGGGATTAATAGTGGCGGGCTTTAGTTGGTGGTGGGTTAGAGAAGCTTGGATGGTTTGGATTGCAATTGGATTAGGTGGATTATTGTATGGATTATTAGCTTGGATTTTAATCGGCAATCGTTTGAAACAGGAACTCGCTTTAATTCGGTCGTTACGTCATGGGTAATGGTTTGCTAGAATAGAGGGGTGAAGAAATTACTGTCAGGGATAATTGCGGTTTGGGTCTGGTTAATATTAGCGGTTGTTCCAGCATTGGCCGCAGAGACGAATCAAGCGGTAATAGTTCATCCGATTCGCGGACAAGATTTTTGGGAATATCAACATAACCGCTTAGAAACTCCAAAAGAGCAATACAAAATACTTCAGGAAAGAAATTTACCAGCTACTTGGTTAATTCGATATGATGCTTTTCAAGATTCAGAGATTGTTAGTTTTTTACAAGGATTGAATCAAAATCAAGAAATAGGTTTGTTTTTAGAGATAACCCCAAGTTTAACTAAAGCAGCTGGAGTTAAATATAACGAAAGTGCTAACTGGCATTATGCTAAATCAGTTTTAACGATTGGATATAGTCCAGAAGATCGGATTAAATTGGTTGATGCAGCAATTGCTAAGTATCAAGAATTATTTAAAGATAAAAAATTAAAATCAGTTGGTGCATGGTGGATTGATGTTCCAACACTGAATTATTTACGAGAGAAGTATCAAATTGAAGCCAATTTAATAGTGGCAGATCAACACACGACTGATCAGTACCAAGTTTGGGGTCAATATTGGTCGACGCCGTATTATCCATCTAAATTTAATGCTTTAATGCCAGCGGTGAGCAAAGATGAGCAATTAGGAATAGTGACGATGCAATGGGCAACTCGAGATCCTTTTAATGCTTACGGTCCAGGAGTCAGAGAAAGCACTTTTAGTGTTCAAGCTAATGATTACATGTTACATGGATTGGGTGTCGATTATTTTCAAAAATTACTGGCAATTTATCCACAAACAACAGTTGGATTAGAAAATGATTTTGGTTGGAAGGAATTTGGTACTGAGTACGGAGCGCAGTTAAAAACATTAGCAGATTGGCGAGATCAAGGTAAATTAAAAGTTCTTTCGATGGCAGATTTTTCGAGGAATTACCAACAACAGTATGGTGAAATTACCCCGAAAATGGTGATTAAAGCTGACGATCCATTGGGAACTGGGCAAAAAGTAGTTTGGGTGAATTTTCCTAAATACCGAGCCGGTATTTTTGTAACTAAATCTGGAGTGATGATTAGGGATTTTCGAGCGTATAACTCAACTGCGGAAGAGGATTGTGCTAAAGAAATATGCCAGACTTTAGATTTGAGTAAAGTTTTCTTAAATGCTTTAGATGAAGTAAGTAGTGGTAAAAGTTATAGCATTGATCAAGGGAGTGTTAGTGATTGGCAAGTTACAGAAGATGGAGATCAGGTAATTATTAGTTATAAAAATCAATCAGGTGTGCAGCGACAGATCAAATTGATGCCAAGTGATATCCAAATCAATGATAGTATTTGGACAATGAATACTTTTATTTTAGAGGCGATTAAGGCAGCAACTGATAGTCCAAAACAGTTAATAAAACTACCTTTTGAGTTAAATATTTGGGCAACTGTTCCGAGCCAGATAATCAGTTTGATGAAGTTTATTCTATTTTTAGGGTTGATGATTATTGGACCGGGATGGTTACTTAGTCGAAGTTGGAGTTTATCGATTCCTATTGGATTAGTAATCTTTAGTTTGTTATCTTGGATTTTAGGATGGCTAAAGCTTGATTGGTTATTATACGGTTTAATTGGGGTCTCCGTTTATGGATGGTGGCGATCAAAAGATGTTCGATTGCCGAAATGGCGAGATATTAATTGGTTAGCAGTTGTTTTAGTTTCAATAGGATCAATCTTTTGGTGGTTAACTTCAGCGAAAAATGGCTTAGCATCTCCGAATGGATTTGGTTATTGGGGACCACATGGACACGATGGGATTTGGCATTTAGCATTAATTAAGCAACTGCAACAAACAGTTCCTCCGGAGAACCCAGTTTTTTCAGGAACAAACTTAAATAATTATCATTATTTTTTTGATTTAGTAATCGCTAAATCTGGTCAATTATGGATGATTGATGCTCAAGATTTGTTATTTAGATGGTTCCCCTTATTAATCGCTTTATTGATCGGTGGATTAACTTATCGCTTAGTTTGTCAGATAAAACCTGTTAAAGGTATTAATATAGCTGCTTTATGGTCAGTATTTTTTGTTTATTTTGGTGGTAGTTTAGGTTGGGTAATTAGTTT
>CAYTXH010000043.1:0-7476 GCA_964441115.1 uncultured Gammaproteobacteria bacterium
CGGCCATCGGATTATTCTTTAATGTTGATCGTCAATTTCAGACTTGGATTTTGCAGGCATTTCCGGCATATGGCAGTGGTTTAACTAAACTAGAAGATAATCAGTTAGTCCAAAAACAACTTAATCAAGAAACAAGATTATCAAATCCAACAGATGTTAAAAATGAGAATCCAAGTTCGTTGTTATCTCCCAAAGGGGTAGTAGCTCCGGAAATAATCCCTGGTGGTGAATGGTTTAATTTAGCAGATGGTCAAACAAAATTAACTCTGGCTGACTTAAAGGGTAAAGTGGTAATTGTCGATTTCTGGACATATAGCTGTATTAATTGTCAGCGAACACTTCCATATTTGAAAGCTTGGCATCAAAAATATGCTGATCAGGGATTAGTGATTTTAGGTGTTCATGCTCCGGAATTTGAGTTTGAGAAGTCTGCGAAAAATGTGTCCCAGGCGATAACGGATTTTGATATTAAATATCCAGTAGTTCAAGATAATCTGTTTGATACTTGGAGAGCTTATAAAAATCGATATTGGCCAGCGAAATATTTTATAGATAAAGATGGTTTTGTTCGATATGAACATTTTGGCGAAGGAGCCTATGAAGAGAGTGAGAAGGTGATTCAAGAGTTATTGCAGGAAGCGGGAGTCAGAAGTGATGGAAAAATGATTAGCCCAGTTGAAGTGCCTAATTATGCACAAACACATGAAAGTTATTTAGGGTATGGTCGGATTAAAAATCAGGTAGCGACACCAGCTGTTGTTCCAGATGAATTAACAACATATCAGTCACCGAAATCATTAAAACCGGACGAATTATCTTTTCAAGGAGAGTGGCTTGTTAAAGAAGAATATGCTCAACCGAAAAAGGGGTCAAGTTTATGGCTGAACTTTACAGCAAAGGAAGTTTACTTAGTGATGAGGAATACTGGACAACCAGCTAAAGTAAAAGTAACTATAGATGGGCAAACGACAAGTTTTGGAGAGGATAATAATCAGGGGATAGTTACAGTAACTAATGATGATCTTTATAAGTTAATTAAATTAGATAATCCCGGACAACATTTACTCAAACTTGAGTTTGAAGATGATAATGCTCAAGTCTTTGCTTTTACTTTTGGATAAATTTGAAAGATGATAGGTATTTATTTTTCTTCGTAGGGTATAGATAATACACGAGAATAAACAGAAATAAGAGCTCTTTGTAACCAAGCTTTTTCATTAATACGTAAATCGCTATGAAGTGAGGAAAGTATTTCTTGCTGATTAGGCGTTAAAATTGGTTGTCGATTGAGATGTAGGTATGTTCGCCACAAATAAATCGAATCTGGTTTAAAGAAATATATACTACTATCTGTTAAACTAAAATTGGTCAAATCATCAGGATTGACAATAATACCAGTCTGTTTTGCCTCTTTAGCAAAGGATTTTACTTTAGATAATGCTTCAGGAGTTGTGACTGATTCAACATGTTTTTTACAACTTTCACACTGACAATAGCTTCTTTTTCCTCGGACATTAAAACTGTGTTGGCTAAAGGTTAATTGTGCAGGGGAGATTGGGACTCTTTGCAAATAGACAGCTTGTCGATAGATCCATAGATCAGTTTCATCATCTATAGATTCTGTTTTACTAATGCATTCTGAGCCTTTAACTTGTGGGAAATTATTTGGGAATAGATCATATGCTAATTTACTTTTTCCTGCTTGACGAATATGTTCGTCGCGAAATGGACTTAATATGCGTTTAACTACAGTATCAGATCCATATTTGTCTTGTTCTTCGAGGGAGGGTATAAACACTTGACCACCCATAAATTCTGGATTATTTATCATTTCGCCCCATAGTCTAACAGATCTATCGTTTAAATGCACTAAGTAATTCTGCGAGGCTAATATTCAAAATAGTGGGTCGTCCGTGCGGACAGGTTTGATAATTTTTGGTTTGATGTAACTTATTAACTAATTCAATCATTTGTTTTACTGATAGTTCATCACCAGCTTTAATAGCCCGACGACATGCTAAAAAAGCAATTAATCTTTCTGTTTGAGCGTCTTGATCTTTGATGGTCTGATCACTAATTTCAGAGAGTAAATCCGGAATCAGAGATTCTAAATTATAATCTTGATAAATTAATGGAACTTCGGTTAGACGATAATTATTTGGTCCGAATAGTTCAAAATAAAATCTTAAGTCTTCTAATTTTTGAAGATTATCTTTTAATGTTTGTTGCTGAAGATAATTAAGTTGTATCGATAATGGTTGATCTAATTTAAATGTTTGATTTTTCGATTGACTAAAAAGCTCTATAAATTGTTGATATAAAATTCGTTCATGGGCGGCGTGTTGGTCAATAATCTCTAATCCATTTTTAGTGGGATTAATGATAAACAATGACTGATACTGGTATGGTTCAGAGGCTTTTTCAGATTTTAATTCAGGTAATTCCCAAGGTAATTCCTGATCTTTTAAATATAGGGCAGCATAAGAATCTAGTTGATTGGGATCTTGGAAATACTTTTATAGGAGTGAGTTTTGAGATGGTTGAGAATCGGCTAAAGTTTTTTCGATGATGTAATCAAATTGTCTATATAACTCTTCAGCATTGGCTAAGCCAACTTGTTCCTTTCGTGGATGAATATTTACATCGACTAAATGATAGGGGATTTCGATATCAATCCAAAAGCTTGGTAAATGAGTTTTCGGAATCAAAGTACGGAAATGGTGATTAATGATTTGACTAATTCGTCGATCATTAATTGGCCGATGATTGATGTATAAAAATTGTTGCTGCGGGTTTTTAGTTGCAAATTGGGGATGTCCTAAATATCCGGTAAGTTTTAAATAACTAGTTTGTTCAGTAACTGGTAATAACTGTTGAAATTGATCTTGGAAGAAATGTTTGAGACGTTGCTCCAATGTTTGAGCTGGCCAGTGGAAAATAATTTTGCGGTTATGTTTTAAACTAAAACTTACTTGAGGATGGGAGAGTGCTAAACTGACTACTTGGTTTAATAATAGCCGAAATTCGCCGGCTGGCGATTTTAAAAACTTCAGTCGGGCGGGGAGATGATGAAATAAATTTTGAACTGTAACTTGAGTCCCAACAGGCATACCAATTGGCATTGGCTCTGTTTGAGATGAAGATAGTTGATACCCACTCGAAGCATCTTGAACTCGACTCGAAATTATTAGCTCTCCGGCAGCCGCCATGCTAGCTAAAGCTTCACCGCGATATCCGAAACTGGTGATAGCGCTGAGATCACTATCTATTTGAAGTTTGCTAGTGGTGTGATTTTGGATGGACAGAACTAGTTCTTCAGCAGTCATACCATGACCATTATCAACAATGGTAATTTCTTCTAAACCAGCTTTACGAATGGTGATATCAATTTGTGTTGCTCCAGCATCTAATGAATTATCAATTAATTCTTTGACAGCATAAGCGGGGCGTTCGATGATCTCTCCAGCAGCGATTTTAGCAATTAAAGTATTTGGTAGTCGGTGAATTTTAGACATGTGCTGAAGTTAATTTACTTTAACTGGGGTAGTTTGAGCAAATTGTAATTTATCTTTTAACTCTGCTAATTTATTTAAGGCCTCAATTGGGGTGCATCGGTGAAGATCAAGATTAAGAATCTCGCGACGAATTAACTGATCGGCTATTTCTTGTTGGGTTAGATCGGTTTGATTTTGGGTAGTTACTGCGGTAGTTTTTTGTTCAAGCTCTGCTAAAAGTTGATCAGCTCTATCTATAACTGACTTGGGTAAACCAGCTAATCGAGCAACAGCTACTCCAAAACTATGAGAAGCACCACCAGCAACTAAACTATGAAGAAAAACTGGTTGACCTGAGCTATTATCAACTGACATTTGGTAGTTTATTATTGATTCGGGAAATTGGGATTCTAAGTCTTGTAGCTCATGATAATGAGTCGCAAATAAGGTTAGAGGAGATGGTTGGAAGTGATTAATGAGATGTTCAATGACTGACCATGCAATACTTAAACCATCATAGGTACTAGTTCCACGGCCGATTTCATCTAAAATAATTAAACTGTTGGGGCTAGATTGATGCAGAATATTGGCGGTTTCCACCATTTCAACCATAAATGTGGATAAATTAGAGGTGATGACATCAGAAGCGCCACTACGGACAAAGATCCGATCAACAATAGGCAATTTAGCATCAGCAGCTGGGATAAAGCAGCCGATTTGATTCATTAGAGTGATTAGGGCAATTTGACGAATGTAAACGGATTTACCAGCCATATTAGGGCCAGTTAACAGCATGATTTGCGGCTGATTACCACCAAGTTGTAACTGATTAGGAACAAAATTGGTTTGGCCAATTAATTGCTCGACTACGGGATGACGGCCTGCATTAATCTGGATAGAGTTATCGTTTACAATTTCGGGTTGGACATAGTGCCGCTCTATAGCTAATGTCGCAAAGTTAGCTAAACAATCGAGTATGGCGACGGATAGGGCTGCCTGCTGAATCAAGCGGGTTTGTTTTAAAACTTCAGATAACGTTTGCTGATAAATTTCAAATTCTAATTGATTTATTTGTTGTTCAGCACCCAAAATAATTTGTTCGTGATGTTTTAATTCTGGTGTAATAAATCTTTCGGCATTAACCAAAGTTTGTTGTCGATGATAGTGATCTGGAACTGCTGATAAATTTGATTTACTAACCTCAATATAAAATCCAAAGACTTGATTGAACCGAATTTTTAAAGAGCTGATCCCTGTTTTTTGGCGCTCGGAAGTTTCTAACTGAATTAACCAATCTTGACTAGTATTAATAGTTTTTCGGAGTTCATCTAGCTGTGTGTTTATTTGCGGTTTGATTAGATTGCCTTCTTTAGTATTAATTGCCGGTTCATCTAAGATGGTTGTGTCGATTAGATTAATTATTTTCTGTAGTTTAGGACTGATCTGTTGATCTAGATGTTTAATTAAAGTGCTTTGGGAGTTGGCTAAAAGATTCTTTAACTCTAAAATTTGGTGAAGTGAAACTTTTAGATTGACTAGATCACGGGCATTACCTAATCCAACTGATAATCTGGATAAAGCGCGTTCAATATCATTAATAGATTTAAAACGTACGCGAAGATCATTTAAGAAATGATTATCGACTTTTAATTCAGCGACTGCTTGATGTCGTTGCTTAATTTGAGATGCATTTGTTAATGGTTGGATTAGCCAATCTTTTAATAATCTGCCACCCATAGCGGTAATTGTCTGATCCAATGAATATAATAAGGATCCTTGAGCAGTGTGGTCACGAATGGTGGTAAAAAGTTCTAAATTAATGACTGTTGAGCGATCGAGCGTTAAATAATCGGTTTGATTAGCTAATTTCAGACGATTTAAATGAGCGACAGAAGAGTGTTGAGTTTGTTGAAGATATGTTAATAAAATTGCTGCTGTTTCAATTGCTAATGGACAGTCAACTAATCCCAAACTGTCTAAAGTTTGGAGCTGGAAATGTTTAGTTAATATATTTTTAGCTTGTGGACGATGTTTGGCCCAGTCGCCGAATTGATAAATATTTAGATAAGGTAGGTTTTTTAAGAGGGTAATTATTTCTGAATTTTCATATAGATTAGGTGGTAATAAACATTCAGTTGGTTGCCAACGATTGAGTAAATCAATAATTTGTTGAGCTAAATTAGTAATATCTAATTGTTGGGTAATAAAGTCTCCGGTTGATAAATCGGCAGCTGTTAATGCTAGATGTTTATCAGTTAAATTTAGACAAACAATGTAATTGTGAGATTTGTTTTCAAGAGCGGATTCATCTAGCTGAGTGCCCGGAGTAACAACTCGAACCACTTCTCGTTTGATAATTCCTTTGGTATTTGGTGGAGTTAATTGCTCGCAAATGGCTACTTTATACCCGGCTTGGACTAATTTGGCTAAATAATTATCAACAGCATGATGTGGGACTCCCGCCATGGGAACACGACCGTCTCGACCTTCAGGTCTACTTGTCAGGGTTATCTTTAAAACTTCGGCGCCGATTTCAGCATCTTCCAAAAATAATTCGTAAAAATCACCCATTCGGAAGAAGACTAAACAATCAGCATATTGTTGCTTAACTTGCCAGTATTGCTGCATTAAAGGAGTTGAAAATGGTGGTGCGTTGGTAGGCATTATTGACCACTATAGCTAATTTAGAGAGTCAGGATCAAGCTAATAATTTAATCCATCTAAACTGAGTCGAGTGCCACTATTATTAATCGACAGATCCGTAACCTGAAAAACTTGTTTCGGAGCATTATGGTTACGAATATTTTGATTATAATCAGCTATTTGTTGACCAAATTTCGACATAAAAGCTGTCTCATAATCTGTTAGTTCATACCAATATTGTTCGACCATCCACCACCAATCTGGATTTGATGAATATCGATTGTTGATCTGATTAAGCGTAGTTAATCCATCATCAACGTATTTTGTTTTCAGACCCTTAGCGACCGTGGATATGCCCTCTTCCCAAGATTTAAAGTGAAGCCGTTTAGATCCATAAACTCCCCAGCCCCAAGCGTTATAAGATGTGTATTTCGGATCAGTCCCTCCGGGAATTCTCATGCCAAATTGAGATTCAACAGCGGCTACTGAGGGAATCAATCGCCAATCAAGACCTAAATCATCGGAAACTTTAATCATGTATTCGGCGTGATCAGCTAAGGGTGAATTATAGTTTTGAAGATAATGTTTTAAAACTAAAGGTCGAGGATCGATTTCTTGAAGTTGAGGTTTAGGTGGGTCTAATACGACTGGGTTGGATTGAGCTGAGGCCACTGTTGGCCAGCTACAAAGAACTAGAAGGATGGCTAAACTGAGTAGGGCTTTAACCATATCAAGTAGTATAACATGCCAAAGTAAGAGTCTAACCTTCAGTGTGGTGGAAGCGGAAAGGATTTTTTATAAGCACACCAACTACCAGAATTAGGACTACTATAGCTACTGTTGACCAGGCTAAGGAGTGATTGGCGGTAATTGGGTTACGAGGCAGTGGATCTTCTTCGACTTGAGTTTGGGTTTCTTGTACTTCGTGAACGTGTGGTAGACCGGTGTTTTCATCAACAGCATGAGCGAGTAAACGGGACATATTTCTATGGTAATTAGTAATTAGGGAATAGTAAATAGGGTGGAGGAGCTGGCAGCCTTTAGCTAGCAGCTTGCGGCCAGCAAGAATCCAGATTCAAGATTCAAGAATACGCATGTTTGTCATTGCGAGGAGTCTTCGACGCGGCAATCTTGGTTTTTTTTAACATAAGGGCAAGAATTGCTTCGTGCCTGCAATGACGGAAATAAGCTTTTGTGTCATTCCCATGAAAATGGGAATCTATATAAATAATTGCTTGTCGCGCGTGGGGGGTGGGATGTAGGAGCTGGCAGCCTTTAGCTAGCAGCTTGCTGCCTGTTTAGCAAGAATCCAGATTCAAGATTCAAGATTCAAGAATAC
>CAYTXH010000044.1:0-281 GCA_964441115.1 uncultured Gammaproteobacteria bacterium
GTAAAAGCTATTGTCGATGAGTTTGTTCAAACTGGTAAAATTTCGCGGGCCTACCTTGGTATCAGATATCGATTAATTACTCGAGATGTGGCGATCCTAAATGAAGTTCCTCAAGGTGCATATGTCCAAGAAGTTATTACTGGTTCTCCTGCTGATAAAGCCGGAGTTAAACCTGGTGATATTTTAACTAAGATTGATGGTCAAACTATTAATTCAGAAACAAAAGTTTCTGATATTATCCAAGCTAAAAAAGTTGGCGATAGTGTCGAACTAACTCTATG
>CAYTXH010000044.1:291-791 GCA_964441115.1 uncultured Gammaproteobacteria bacterium
GGATAAAAATCCGACTTATACCTATGCGGCTTCAGAGCGCACCTCGAATGCTGCCTTAGAAGAATCTCCTAATCAATAATGTCCAAAAATCCTGAGAATATTATCTCGATGGTTGAGTATATTTGTCGTTCACCACAAACAAGGCTAAAACTTGGCAAAGTGATTTTTGATGCACAAAGATTACATGGCAGAAAATTATTCGAACTAGTCCCCAATAAAACTGATTTTGTTAAGCAAGCAGAGGATTCTTTTGAAGATTATGAAGATGAAGCGTTATTAAAAGACCAGCAACATATCGTAGCGGAATTTCTAACTAGCCGTTTGGCTCGTATATCTTTTTTTAAAAAGTTTTAAAGTTTAATCACTAAAATTCGTTGTCGATGAGTTAGGTCAAATCGAATTTCCACTTCAGAATCTGGAAAACTTTTTTTAGATTCTAGAGCCGCGATTTCACCATGAGTATAATCAATCTCGCCTAGAAATAGCTTAAATTTAATTCC
>CAYTXH010000044.1:801-7440 GCA_964441115.1 uncultured Gammaproteobacteria bacterium
TGTTTGGCGATATAGTTCAAAGCCATCTTGGCCACCATCTAGAGCCACAAATGGCTCGTAATCTTTAACAGAGGAGTCTAAATAGGCAATTCTCTCTACAGGAATATATGGTAAGTTGGTAACTATAACATCAAAATCTGTTTTATCGATTTGCTCAAATAAATCACTGACAATAAACTCAATCTGATGACTGACACCATGAAATTTAGCATTTAATTTGGCGATCTCTAAAGCTTCTGCGGATATCTCGGTGGCAATAATTTTGGCTGTAGGTACATTCTTGGCTACTGAAATAGCAATATTTCCTGATCCTGTGCCGATATCAATCATCTTTAAAGTTTTATTAGCTGGGAGATGCTTCGCAAAGTCGAGGACAGCATCCACTAATAATTCTGTTTCCGGTCGGGGAATTAACACATCTTGGGTTAGCTTAAACTTTAATTTATAAAACTCGATCCAGCCATCAGCATAAGGTTTTGGCAGCGGGTCAGTTGGTTTATTATTCTTCATCGGTATCCTCTGAAAAATCAGTGGCTTCCTGTAGGGCTGTTAACACTGGCTCTAAACTGCCTTCTAAGATATTTTCTAAATTGTGCCAGGATTTGCCGATTCGATGATCAGTTACCCGGTTCTGACTAAAATTATAGGTACGAATTTTCTCATTTCGATCTCCTGTCCCGACTTGCTTGGAGCGTTGTTCGGTTACGTTTCCAAATTTTTCTTGCTGTTCGATTTCCCACAGTCGAGCTCGAAGGAGTGACATGGCATTTTCTCGATTTTGTAACTGAGATCTTTCAGTTTGGCAGGTAACGACAATACCGGTGGGAATATGTTTTATCCGAACAGCCGTTGAAACTTTGTTCACATTTTGACCACCTGCACCACCAGCTCGAAAAGCTTCAAATTCAATATCTGCCGCATTAATAACCACTTCATTAGCTTCAACTTCCGGTAGAACCGCTACTGTTGCAGTTGAGGTGTGGACACGACCATTGCTTTCAGTTTTAGGGACTCGTTGAACTCGATGTACGCCTGATTCAAAACGTAATAGTGGGTATGCCTGTTTTCCGCGAATTTTCAAGGTTATCTGTTTTATCTGACCAATACCACCTTCAGAACGGTCCAGCTCTTCCATCTTCCAGCCTTTGGTTTCAGCAAAACGACTGTACATTCTTAGTAAATCTCCGGCGAATAAACCAGCTTCATCTCCACCGGCTGCAGAACGAATTTCTAAGATAGCGATATTAGGGTTAACTCCGGATAAGCTGTCTTCAGAATCGTCTTCATCATCTCCCATTTGGCTAGAGGCTGATTGAATCAATTCTTCCTTTTGTTTCTCTAAATCAGCAATCTCAGCTAATGCTAAATCTTTTAAATCAGCATCGTCCAATAATTGCTGGTTCTCAGCAATTCTTTCATCGATTTGATTTACTTGTTGTTGAATGTAGTCGTCCATGTTTTTAGATTAATAGACAAATAGATATTTAGACAATGAGACTATAGAATCTATCAGTCTAATCATCTATAAATCTATTAGTCTAGAACGCTAAGAATTGATATTTTTTCGAGCTTGCATTAGCAAGTCTTTGAGTGAAGGCTTGTCGCCTTTGAGAGATTGAGCTCTTTCAGCTCGTGCTTGTAAGATCTGTTGTTTTTCTTCTTGCTTAACAGCTTGAACCTGTTGTTTCTTTTGGAATCTTTCAACTTGACCTAAGGTATCAACGAATTTTTGTTGACCAGTGTAAAATGGATGACATTTAGAACATATTTCTAATTTTATAGCTGGCAAAGTTGACCCGGTGGTATATGAATTACCACAGGCACAGGTGACTTTTGCATCGTCGTACCAAGTTGGATGTGTATTTGCTTTCATGCTGAACTGTAGTATACCAAAGAATTAGCTTCAAGATCAAGCTATTGGATATTTATTGAAAATCTTCACTTCCAAAGCCGCTTTGAGGTGTCCAACCCCAGTCATCCATCTTGCGAGAAATTATCGACATTGCGCCTAATCCACCGATGATAATTAGCCCGTTAGCAGTAAACTGTAATCCTTTTACCCCAATATGTTCTTTGATCGCCTTAACGCGGTAAGTTTCAGTTAAATCGACACTATTAATATGGCTATCAATTGCCGCAGCTGTAGCAATACCGGTGGTAAACCCCGCCAGAGATCCAGCAAAAGCTAAAGCTAATTTATGTTGATATAAAGTGCGGTTAAATGCTTCTTTCACTAAAAATAATTATACTGCTGTATGTCAAACTCGGTGATGTCTTAAACTATGATGATTGTGTTCTGATTTACCCATTGTTCCCCAATAAACTCCAGCTACTATTAAACAAGTTCCGATAATAAAGGAAATGGATATTCGTTCATTTAAAATCGGCACTGCCAGACTAGCCGCAATAATTGGTTGCAAATATTGCATGACATCAGCTCTGATAATACCTATTCGCTTGATGGCCCATTCATATAAGAAATAAGCACTAATTGAGGACATCAAAGTGGTATAGCCCACCCCCACTAAGCCAAAAATCGTAATTTGATTAACCCATTCTGGTTGTCGAATAAATTCAATCACTGCTAATGGTAAAAAGCTAATAGCACCGATTATAAAAGCAACACTGATAATGACTAATGGATGATAAATTTTTAACATTTGCTTGGAAATAATCGCTCCAATTACAAAGCTAATGGAGGAACAAATTATTAGTAGATTACCGATTAAAGTCGTCGCCGTTAAATTACCAATTAAGACTAAGGGAATTCCGACGATCACTATAGCCCCAATTAAACCGCTCGCAACCCCTAATAAATTAATCCAATAAATTTTTTCCTTTAGAAACCACCAACCAGCTAGAACCGAGAACATTGGAGCAACTAAACTTAGCACTGAAGCATTAATAGCAGCAGTGCGGGCTAATCCTTCATAAAAGAAGAAAATATGAAAGGTTACAATTAATAAACCGATTACTACTAGCAACGGCCAATGTTTTGGATTAATAACCGAGGAGACCTGCAGCGTTTTATTCCTAGGTTTCTTAATATCAATAAAATGCTGACGAGAAATAATAATGAATGGTAATAGTAAAATCGAAGCTAAACTAAACCGTAGAAAGGCTAAACTCATCGGGGGAATCTCTTGCAGGGTGATTTTAGCGACAACAGGGGTGGCTCCCCAGATCAATTCCACTCCCAACAGTGCTAAAAAAGGTAAGACTAGTTTTGAGTTAAAAGGAATTTTTTTCAGCACTTATTCAGAATATCATGGGGAGTTAGGAATAGGAATAATTAAAAGCTATTAGCTGGCAGCATATTCCGTCATTGCGAGGGACGAAGCAATCTTTACTTGTAACTGAAAACAAATGAACAGAGATTGCCGCGTCGATGACTCCTCGCAATGACGGCAATAGATTAAGTAGCTTTAATCTTGGCGATGGCTTCTTCTAAACTTAAATTATCTTGCTGACTAGTAGCGAGTGTCTTCAGTGTTAACCGATTATTACCTGCTTCATCTGGACCAACTACAATCACATAAGGAATCTCTTTTTGATCAGCATATTTAAACTGTTTGTCTAGTTTTGGATCAGATAACCATACTTCTGTCGCAATGTCTTGAGATCTTAATTGGCTCCCAATCTCTAAAGATTTTGTTAATAAATCAGCTGAGAAAACTGTCACTAATACCTTACAGACTTCAGGTTTGATTTGGGGTAATAATTTAAATTGATTTAAAAGTTCCAAAACTGGCATATCACCAGGTGCCATACCAACTCCGGGAACTCTTTCTCCACCCAAAGTCTCAGTTAAATTATCAAATCTCCCGCCACCAAATAGGGCACGTCTTAAGCCACCGGTTCTATCCCAAGCTTCAAAAACTGTTCTTGTATAGTAATCAAATCCTCGAGTGATGATCGGATCATACTTAATATAATCTTTAACATTTGGAAAACTATCTAAAGCATTAAAAACTGCAGTTAACCATTCTGATCCTGAGTAATCTGGATTGTTTAAATAATTATTAATCTGGCTAACTTGATCTTGATTCAATCCTTGATCGAGGAGTAGTTGGTCGAATTCTTCTTGACTGATTTTCTCTTTTCGATCAATTGCACGGAGTAAAGGTAAGTATTTTGAGACATCAATCCCAGCCTGTTTAATTATTTGATCAAAATAGGAGCGATCTGAAACTCGAATCACCACTTGATCTGCAGTCAAACCGAGCTGCTTAAAGAACTCAACTGCAATTGCTAATATTTCGGCATCGGCAGCCGGGGATTCTGGTCCAAGTAAGTTAATCTCCCATTGGAAGAATTCTCGACCGCGCCCTTTTTGAGGTTGTTCATAACGCCAAGCCCGAGCAAATGAAAACCACCGAACAATCCTAGGTAATTGATGTGCTCGTTGAGCCACCATTCGAGCAAATGTCGGGGTGATCTCTGGACGCAGAACTAAATCTCGATCATCACGATCTTTGAGACTAAAAGTCTGATCTTTTAAAATTTCTTCCGAAGTTTTATCAGCATATAAATCTAAATATTCAATCATCGGTCCATCAAATTCTTGATAGCCAAAACGATGAGATACAGTCTGAATATTTTTATATAACCATTGGCGGACGGCAAAATCTTCTGGATAAAAATCCCGAGTTCCTTTGACATTTGGTGTTAATTGTTTCGCCATCTTGATATTGATGATATCAGCTTCAGTGATGACGAGCAATGCAGCTATTTACATCGGGTACCAAAAATGTTTAGAATCGGCATATATGATTAAATACGCAATTATTTTAGCTGGTGGAAAAGGGGAGAGATTACGTCCTTTAACTAATGACCGGCCAAAACCAATGGTTGAAGTCAATGGTAAACCAATTTTGCTTTATCAAATTGAAAATCTTATAAGCATCGGAGTAGAAACAATTGTTTTATCTTGCGGATATAAAGCCGATGTTATTCAAGAATATTTTGGAGATGGTTCTAAATTCGGCTTTAAAGCTTTATATGCTGTTGAAGAAACTCCATTAGGTCGTGGTGGAGGTATCAAAAAGGCGATGGCTCAATTACCAGAAGGTTGGGAAGAATGCTATATCTTAAATGGTGATATCTTAACTCGAATCAATCTCAAACAATTAGCTTCACAACATGCTAAAACTGGTGCTGAAGTCACTGTCTCAGTCGTCCCACTTCGATCACCATATGGAATTGTTGATTTCAATGAACAGAATCAGATTTTAGGATTTAAAGAGAAACCAGAACTTCCTTACTGGTTAAATGCCGGTATGTATGTCTTTTCTGAAAGAGTTTTCGATATGTTACCAGATATAGGTGATCATGAGACAGAGACTTTCCCCAGATTAAAGAAAGAAGAATTTTATGTATATAAATCAAATGCTTATTGGCGAGGTATCGATACTGTAAAAGATCATACTGAAGCTGAAAAAGAAGTTGCTCAAATTTTCAATTAATTTTTCTTAGCGGCAGAACTTGTCGCAGTTCCACTTGGTTTGGCACTACTTGTTGCCGTGGCTGATGGAGAGGCTGTTTTAACTGCAGTTTTAATATTTCCATAAGGGGCAATAATCAAAATATGATTAGCCATTAATTTCTCATTAGTACTTGGAGTTACCACACTGATAATTTGACGGTTGGCTTGAATGTCTGACAATGTAGCTTCAGTATCATTTAATTGATAGTCAGTATAATTGGCTGTATTAATAGTAGTTAATTGACCACTCATGGTAGCCACGGTCACTGTATCATTTAACACAGATTTAACTGTTCCCCAAACTAACTTCTTTTTGTACTCCTTGTTGGCTGCTAATTTATCAATTCTTTTGGCGTTTAATTGATTGTTATCATCAACATCACCTAACGCTGCGACATAGTCACCAACTTTAAGATCTTTAATAGATGATTCGCCTTTAGTTTTAACTTTATAAGTCGTATATTCATTAATTCTAATAGTTCTTTCTTGATCAATAGTGGTAATTATTATCGAGTCTTCATCTATACTTTTAATGGTTCCTAACCAAGCTTTGTTATCGATTCGCCGATTAACTTCTTGTTTGATTAATGCTGCTTTAGATGCGATCTCTGCTTTCAGTGCATTTAACTTTTCAGTTATGCTAGCTGAAGGAGAAGCTTGATTGGTAGTCGGAGAAGCACTGGAGGAAGCAGCCGGGGATTGGGCAAAAGAATTGGCAGATGATATTAGGAAAACTCCTAAAACTAAAACTAATTGAATTGTTTTAACTAAAAATGTTCTCATAATTTCTCCTGAGAATAATAAACTGATCTAACAACTGATTTGGTATTACCCATCGAATCAAAAACTTGAATGTGAATTTGATTAGGTCCGACAGCTAGCGGAAATACTGTTGAGAAATCACCAAATTCATTAGCATCAACTCCTAAATCATAATCAGCAGAGGAGATAATTATAGATGCTTTAGGTGTGGTTTTACCTGAGAGAATAATACTTTGATCAAAGCTGACGGACTCGTTTTCGGGATTATTGATATCCAGATATAAACTAACTGGAGCTTGGGTGACTGGAGATTTAAAGGGATCAATAGTGGGTTTTAACGGATTTAATATTAAATACATTCCACCAATAAACATCACTGCTAATAAAATAAT
>CAYTXH010000045.1:0-613 GCA_964441115.1 uncultured Gammaproteobacteria bacterium
ATATTATTGGTAGGATTCAGCTTTTTGAGTCGTCCAAGCGAGGAACAGATAGCTGCACAAAAAAGATACTATGACTCTATCGCCGTAGTACAGCAGCAGGAGGAAGCGCTGAAGGCAAAAACGGAAGCTGCGCTGGCTAACAGCCAAAAAGAGGTTGCATCGGCTGCCGATTCTTCTGCTTTGTTTTTCAATGCCTTGCATGGGACCGATTCTAAAATCAGCATCCAGAATAAAAATGTAATCACCATCAGAGTGAGCGTAACCGTACTCTAGATTTCCTGATTTTTTGTATTCACCTTTATTAGGTCGTGATAAGTGAACACAACCGTATTTTTCAGCTAATTTTTTATGTTCCTCTTTGCCTGAATCATCGAGCATAAAAACTCGATAATTTTTATAATTTAAATTAATTGCAGCTTTAACCACTTCTTCATGAACTTCGATTTCTTCTCCGGCATACGGTAAGAAGACGTCAATTTTTGGTTCTTCATTTTTAGCCCAGTAATCAGTGATGAATTTTTCGTGCTTATCGATATCGAATCGTGGATAAAATAATTGAAGTAAGAATCGAAGAAATTTATTAGTGGTTAAAAAGAAAACAATTGGACCAAAA
>CAYTXH010000045.1:623-2560 GCA_964441115.1 uncultured Gammaproteobacteria bacterium
CTAGCCTAAGCGGCAGAACAAGACCCCTTCTCTAAAAATAAGTAAATAAAAGATGTTTAAGTTTAGATAGTTCCAAAAACCGTACCCCATTAATAGGCTCGCCGCTGCGCCGAGCACACCCATAAAACGTATTAGATAAGGACTGGTCCTTACATACTGATATTTATCTACTTGAGCAATATTTTTCCACATACAGACTTTCCTGAATCCCAATAAAGTGATAAATTAGTTAAGGCGCTAAAATTGATTAGCAAAAAATATATCCCGAAAATTCGTCTTAGGAGTGTGCAATAAAAATGAATGATATAATCTGGGCAGACAAATCATAGCGAAAATATAATGTACTAAAATTTAGTAGATATGTCAAAATTAGAACTGTTCACCTGTCTATCCTTAGGGTATTTAATATTCGAAATCCTGTTTATCCGGATCGGATTCTTTTTGGGAATCCCAATTAGTAACATTACTTTAATCAGCTCTTTACTAATGTATTGTGGCTTTTTAACTTTGCTTTTCTCAACGAGTTTTATGAAAAAGCAGATGGAGTCTGGCAAATATATTTCACTTTTATTATTTGTGGCACTGTTGTCAATGTTAGCTTTACCCTCAGCTGGATTGCGATATACCTATGATACGAGCTGGGCTGGTCAAGGTTATCATCAATCAGCGATTATTGCTCTCTCAAATGGTTGGAATCCGGTTTATCAACCATTAATTAACTTTAAACAACATTTGCCGAGCCAGATTTTTGCTGAAGGTTATCCGTCGGCATTATGGGAAATTCAGGCAAGTATTTATTCATTAACTGGTTGGATTAATAGTGCCAAAGTCATGAATTTAGCAATCGCAATTATTGCAGCTCAGTTTTTGTATATATTAGCTAGAAAATTAAATATCTCAAAATTCATCGCCGTTTTACTGAGTTTATTAGTGGTGATTCAACCGGTGTTTTTGATTCAGTTTTTAACATTCATGCAAGACGGTTTTGGTTATCAATTGTTAGTTATCGCTATTACTTCATTAATAATTATTATCTTAGATTTAAAAGCTCATTGGGCAGTGTTGTCATTTTTAATGGCAGCAATTTTATTAGTTAGTACCAAATATAGTCATTTACCGATTGCTTTGATTTTGGGGATTATTTTTATGTTTGTTGTAGTCAATCGATTCATGAATATCGAATATCGTTTTAATAAATTTGTGAAGGGGTTTTTGGTGATATTCTTTGTTTGTTCAGCGGTCTTTGCTTATTTACCTTATATTAGAAATGGTTTGGCTCACAGCTACTTTTTTTATCCAACAAATATTCCGGAATTAATGGGTAGTGTGGCTTACAACAATGTGCCGAAGAATTTAGATAAAGACGATAAATTTAAATTGTTATTTTATGGAATATTTTCTCGATCACAAGATTCTTCTAGTGGAGATCCAAGAGCTGCTGAAAATGTCGCGCATTTAAAAATGCCATTTACATTTAGTATGGATGAGATTGAGGATAGTGTTAGTCTTTACAACAATCGTGTGGGAGCAGCAGGGCCGTTGTTTTCAGGAATCGCCTTTTTATCTTTAGCATTTTTAACATTTGTTACCTTTAGAACTAAGAATGTTAAAGAGCGTTATATTATTTATTCCAGCTTTTTTATAATTACTGGGCTATTAGTATTTTCATTGTTTACACCAGCTCCTAATTTGCTGCGTTATGTTAGCCAAATTCAGTTATTACCGTTTGCGGTAATTATTCCTTTGTACGCAGGCTTTAAAAGCAAATATTTGAAAGCAGTTACTATTGTGATTATTAGTTTAATTGCGATTAATACTTCGTTTTATATGTACGCAGTGGTTGAGAAAAATATGAATGAAATTAATCAATTGAATGCTCAATATGATCAAATGCGGGGAAGCGGAAAAGAATATTATGTTGGAGTTCAAGAATTCTA
>CAYTXH010000045.1:2570-7267 GCA_964441115.1 uncultured Gammaproteobacteria bacterium
CGATACATTGAATTGTAATGGTCCAAGACAACAGTTAGTGGCTTCTTCAAATACTTCACATTATTGTCCTAAATAGATTTATTTGCTTCGAATTAATAATAAGAATTTAATAGTTTGATATCCCGCGAGAGCAGTAAAAATATGCCAAGCAAAATGAGTTCCAATTGGAATAATATTGCACAATTGATTATCGATAGATCTAAAGATGATCGCAATGATATAAAGTGAAACTAATATCAAAAATGGTTTAAATAGTTTTTTAGGTTCATGACGAATAATGTAAAAGCCGATTGTTGATATAAAAGTTAATGTTATTAGATGCCGAATAGAACCATTTAATATTTCTTTTGGAATATAAAATATCGTTAAAATTTGAATGCAAATAAAAACAAATAAAATGCTCAGTATCAATAATTTTTTAGTGATTAATGAAGATAACGTTATATATAAACTAAAGAGAATAAAAATATAGATCGGTACTGCATCGGCTAATAATGTGTAGGTGTTTTTACTTAGATGATACGAAAAGCTTCCAATTCCAATAGCTACAAGTAATACTGGAAGAATATAAAATATTTTGGATATATTTTTATGACTATTTATAACTTTGTAACCGAAATAAGCTACAATAATAAATAAAAGATTACTGAAAACATTGATTGGTTCACTGATAGATGATAGAGAGTTTGATGCTTCGCAATATATTGGGTGAGGAATTGTATTGATCATGATTTAATTATACATATTAATCATAGATCCAAGTACCGGATTGTTTTCCTTGAATGATTTGTCCTAAACCTAGGTGATTAGTAATTATGCTAGTGCTGCCATTTTCAGCAAATTGTCGCGCAGTTAAAACTTTCGAGATAATGCCGCCAGAACCTGTACTAGTTTTCCCGTGATCATGAACTAATGATTTATTTTTGGCAGAGAGATAATGAATTAACTGTTTATTAAAATCTAAAACTCCACTCGATTGAGTGATGAAAACTAGAAAATCAGCATTAATACCTTGAGCAATTAATTTTGCTAAATGATCATTGTCAGCACATCTTTTTAAACTCGAAGTAGCGAGCGCATCATTGGCATTAATAATTGATATGGAATCAGTTCGAGAAATATTTTGACCAATGCTTTCAATACCAATATTTAGATTGTGATCGTCAACTAAAATTTGCTCAGTATAAAGCTCAACTTTTCGAAATGCTCGTCTCCAAAGATCTGCTAAAACCACTTGGCCAATTGCGGCTGATCTTTGTTTAAGTGCTTTAAGTACTGTTGAATTTTCTTGATCATTATCTGATGAAGATTCTAAACAGAGCATCTCTCGATCGAGTTTTTGATTTTCCATTCGCCCACAAGCAACTGCTCCTGAACTAACTAAAACAACTTGTGATCCGGATAACTTTATTTGAGAGATCATTCGTGATAGAGAATGAAATCTTTGATGTCGAGCAATAATTTCAGAACCAATATTAGTATTTCTCCTAATAGTTAAAATTTCTGTCCCGACTTTAATAACCCAAGTTTTACCATCAGAAATTCTCTGATTCTCAACCGTATTATTTGTAGTTTCTAATAAATTATTTTCATGTTGAAACGCCATAAAAAAACCTCCTCCTTACAACAGACATCTGTTGCAAAGACGAGGTAAAGTCTCGTGGTACCACTTTGCTTTTGATTAAGATTCAAAAAAACACACCCGAAGGTGTGTGGAACGTTGGTGATCTTAATCACTTGTGAGTGCTCCGTTACCGACACACTGGGCTAGATTTTACGGTTGGCTTCCGTCGTAGTTTTGCTGTGGCTTTTTCTACGCTGCTTGTCTATTAGGATAGACTCAAATGCATTTAAATATTAAGTTGTAAGAAGATTATACCACTTTTTATTTATATAGATTCTGAATCAAGTTCAGAATGACACATAAAGCGCAAAGATTGCTTCGTACCTCGCAATGACGGAGATTCGAAATTACTGGATAATCGCAATGACGCAAAAAAATGACGGATCTGTTTTAGAGTAAGGCGCTTAATCGATCGAGGAGGGTAGGATTTGGTGGGTAAGTACAGCTGCGGTTAATTATTCTTTGAATATTAGAAATAGCTTCTTGATTAGCTATTTCAGGGGTGTCCCCATAACCATAAATTTTAGTAAATAGCTGACAGTTATTACAGCGAGCATTAACTTCAGAAAAATTAGCCATAGTAGGATTGGCAAGTGAATGTTCGCCTGTTTTACTGATTTCAGTTTGTAAAACAGGGCATTTTACCCCGATTTCTAGGTGTTGTTCGGTCATTAACTTTTTTTATTTTTCTCAATAAATTCAGCGATGTGATCTTTTATTTTGACTTTAGACTTCCAACCTAATGCTTCTGATTTAACTGTATCGATAGCAGCTGACATACGATTTCCAGCTCTCTCTGGTAACATTTCAATCTCGCAGCCAAACATTTGAGCTATTTCTAAGATTGAGTAACTTTCCGAAGCTCCTAAACCGTAATTATCACCTTCACCCTCTAATCCGACTCGGACTAAACCATCAACGATATCACCAATGTATGTAAAATTGCGTTTTTGAGTGCCAGGCGAAACGATAGTTAATGGTTGACCAGCTAAGTATTTTTGTTTGAAAATGGCGATTAAAGTTGCGTATTTTCCACTGGATATCTCTCGAGGCCCGTAAACATTATAAAAATAAGTAATCGCATATTTGAGATCAAACCATTGACCGTAGTTACGCACTAATTCGGTATTTGTAGCTTTTGTCCAAGCATATGGGCTCTGATCTCGACCCAGACCACCATCGCCAAATTTGGTTGAAGATCCGGCATAGACGAGTTTTGTATTTAGGCGGCGGCAAAATTCTAATACAGAGAATGTCCCGAGTTTGTTGTATTCCCAAACAGTAGTGATGTCACTAAAGCTTTGTTCAACTCGTGAATATTCACCTAAGTGATAAACCAAATCAGGTTTAAAATCGATTAGTGTTGAGATGTCTTTGGTATGGCCAGTTATATAGGTTGCACCTTGGACATGATTATCTTCACTGCCAGTAAAATAATTATCTAGCGAGTAAACTTTGTTGTCAGGATTTTTGACTAATTCTTCTATTAAACTGGATCCAATGAATCCAGCGCCGCCAGTTACTAAAATAATTTTACTCATGATGTTCTTGGGTTGATCGTATTCAAACAGATAAACCTTTCATGAGCAGCGATACTAGTATTTAAACGGGAAACATGAGCTTCTAAATCTCGACGTATATTTGGAGATGCAGCTAATTCTCTGGCTGGATTTATACCGCAGCCTGGTTTATCACAATGAAGAATGTAATGTTGAAGTCCATCATTAGCGCGGGTGATATTGGAGGCTTCTGGTTTTTTAAAAGCACATTCAAGTGATGTCATTTATTGTGATTGTTTTATTTGGTGGGCAATCTCAGCTAACTCTTCGTTTGAGACATCTTTAGCTTTAGAGAAATCTAAATCACCGCCTTCATCCATGGATATTAAATGAACATGAGTATGTGGTACTTGATCACCAGCGATCATAACACCCATTTTGCCAGACTTTGGTTTAAGTGCTTTTTTAAGAACATGAGAAACTTTCTTACTAGCAACCATTAAATCGCTAACATGTTGATCTTCCATATCAAAGATGTAGGGGATATGTTTTTTAGGAATAACTAAAGTGTGACCAGTTTTTACTGGTTGAGTGCTTAAGAAGGCGATGAAATTTTCATCATCCCAAATTTTATGAGCTGAGATCTCACCACTGACAATTTTGCAAAATACGCAATCGTCGTTGTAATCAGACATACGGTGAGTATAGCATTTCAGAAATTAGTTAGCTAGCAATCGGTCTACCGCTGACGGTCTACTGTAAGCAGCTTGCGGCCAGCAAGAATCCAGATTCGAGAATCAAGAATACCCTTGTTTGTCATTCCGGACACTTGTATTGAGTTTACCGAAATATGATCCGGAATCTATATAAATAAAAGTCATGGATTCCCGTGTGCAGTTCGGCAATGCTCACTGCAAGACACGGGAATGACACAATTAAAAGCAGCAAGCAGCTTAGGCTTTTAAGGATTCTACTCGGGCGATGTATTCTTCAATGTTAAATTTACTTTTAGCGCCGTTATAACTCATATAACGAATTTGGCCGAAGATCGGTCGATCAAACCAAGGTCGGTCATGAACTCCCGCAATTGCCCACATAATGCCGACATAGCCGTTTGGATCGCGACCATCTAGGAAATATCGATCATTTAAATAACAACAATGTTTAATAGCTTCTTCAGCAGAATTAGACCATTCAAAGATTTTTTTAGCCCAATACATTCGTAAATAGCCGTGCATTTTGCCAGTTTTATTCATTTCAGTTTGAGCAGCGTTCCAAAGATCATCATCTGTGGCAGCTGTTTCTAGTTGTTTTAGGGAGTAAATATGATCCCGTTTGTCATCAGCGTGTTGGTCTAAAGTTTTTTGAGCCCAATTAGGAATATTTTTGAGATTGTCGTAGTTCGAATTATAAAAACACCAGTTATCAGACAGTTCCCGACGAACAATTAATTCTTCTAAAAAAGCAGATTTTGAAGCGTGATTTGCTTTAACTTCGCCGATTGTTAACACCACTCTTTGAGCTGAGATATGGCCAAAGTGCAGATATGGCGAGAGATTCGATAATCCATCCAG
>CAYTXH010000046.1:0-5588 GCA_964441115.1 uncultured Gammaproteobacteria bacterium
TTAAGGGGGTAGGCGATGAGCCTGCCCATTATTTTAGATAAGCATTAGACAATAAATTATGCCAATACAAGCACGAACAGAATTTGCAGCTGCATTAAATCAATTAGCCTCAGAAAAAGGGGTTGATGTTCAAGTGGTTATCGATGCTATTCAACAAGCTGCATTAGCTGCATATCGAAAAGATTTATCTCTACGAGGCGAAGTTGTACCAGATAATTTTGATAGTTTCACTGCGAAAATTGATTCTGGTAGTGGTGAAATCAGTATTTTCGAAGGTGAAAAGAATATCACCCCTCCAGGATTTGCTCGAATTGCTGCACAAACTGCAAAACAAGTAATTGCTCAACGATTACATGAGGCTGAAAAAGGTGCAATTATGGATGAATACGATAAAAAAGTTGGTTCAGTTATCTCTGGAACTATTCAACGACAAGAAGGAAACACATATTTTGTAGATTTAGGTCGAGCTGAAGGTATCTTACCTCCATCCGAACAGATTCGAGATGAAGTTTATTTATCAAATCAACGAATGAAATTCTTAATTAAAGAAATTCGAGAGAGTGGTCGAGGTCCAGAAGTCATTTTATCTCGAAGCGATGCCAATTTAGTTAAAGGTTTATTCGCAATGGAAGTTCCAGAAATTCAATCAGGTGCAGTTGAGATTAAAGAGATTGCTCGTGAAGCAGGTGGCCGAACTAAATTAGCAGCTATTTCTAGCCAAGAGGGTGTTGATCCAGTTGGTTCGTTAGTTGGACAAAAAGGGGTTCGAGTTCAGGCTGTTATTAATGAATTAGGTGAAGAAAAGATTGATATCGTACCTTTCTCAGAAGAACCAGATCGATTTATTGCTGCAGCATTATCTCCAGCTAAAGATGTGGTTGTCAGTGTCAACGAAGATGAAAAGACAGCAAAAGTTAAAATCCAACCAAGTCAATTATCTTTAGCTATTGGTAAAGGTGGTCAAAATGTTCGATTAGCAGCTAAATTAACTGGATATAAGATTGATATCGAAGGTGATGGAGCTGAAGAGAAAGTAGAAGAACCAAAAGAAGAAGTTAAAGCAGAGTCTGAACCAGTAGTTGAAGCTGTCGAAGAGGTTAAAACTAGTGAAGAAACAGTTGAGTCAACTGAAGAAGCCGTTCAAGATACTACAGAAGTTACTGAAGCTGATTCTGAAGTAAGTTCTGAAGAAACAGAAGTGGTAGATGAGAATTCAAAAAAAGATGAATAGTCTAGTTAATTAAAGATAGATTAATAATACTTTTTGAGTTGCTTGCCGCCACTGGGCGGTTTTTTTATAGCTAAAAATGAAAGTTGTACATCAAAAATTAGTTAGAGATTTGATTCCAGAAAAGATTACTGGTCAAGGTCATCAAGCTAATTTTGAATATGTAACTGATGATCAACGCTATGAAAAGTTGTTGTTAGAGAAGTTGATTGAAGAGGCAAAGGAAGCTGAATCAGCACCTGAAGAGATGTTGTTGGAGGAGCTGGCTGATATGCAGTCAGTGATTACCGCAATTTTAACTCTTAAAGGTTGGAGTCCAGAGTTGTTATTAGAACAACAAAGGGCAAAAGATGTTAAGAATGGTGTTTTCGGAAAAAGAATTTTTTTGAAAGAAGTAGAATTAAAGGAGGAATAAAATGGCATTAGAAAATAGACCACCGATTGTAACAATTTTAGGCCATGTTGATCATGGTAAAACTTCATTATTAGATTACATTCGTCATGCAAATGTCGCTGCGCGAGAGCATGGAGGAATTACTCAACATATTGGGGCATATCAAGCAGTTTTTAATAACCAATTAATTACTTTTATTGATACTCCGGGTCATGCAGCATTTGAAAAGATGCGTTCTCGAGGTGCAAAAGTGGCAGATATTGCGGTATTAGTAGTGGCGATCGATGATGGTTTGATGCCGCAAACGATTGAGGCGATTAAACATATTCAAGGAGCTCGAGTGCCAATGGTGGTAGCTGTTAATAAGATTGATTTACCAGGGATAAACCAAGAAGGACAGTTACAAAAAATAAAAAAACAGTTATCTGATAATGGAGTTTTGGTTGAGGAATACGGTGGAGATGTGCCAGTCATTACCTTATCGGCGAAAAGTGGAGTTGGAGTTGATTCTTTATTAGAGATGATTTTGCTAGTGGCTGAGTTAAATGAGATTAAAGGTGATCCTGTTTTGCCAGCCGTTGGAGTAGTTATCGAATCAAAATTAGATAAATTTAAAGGTCCAATCGCGACAATTTTGATTCGAAACGGAACACTAAGTAAGGGTGAAAGTTTTATTGTTGGTGGAGCAAAAGGTAAAGTTAGAGGCTTTTTAGATTATAACGGTAAATCAGTTGATGAGGCTGGTCCATCTATGCCAGTAGAAGTTTTAGGTTTAGAAACAGTTCCCCCAGTTGGGGCGGTGATTGGTGAGATTGCGCCTGAAAAAGCTGACAAACAAGTAGCTAGTTTAATTGATAAATTACGACAGAGCGATACTAATGTTTTGACTGTGGTTTTGAAAACAGATAATCAAGGATCTTTAGAGGCGATTGAAGACGCGTTAGCTCGGTTTAATGAACAAGAAGAGCATGTTAAAGTTGTTGCCTCAGCAACTGGTGAAGTAGGAGAGGCTGATGTGAAGATGGCCGCTTCTACTAAGGCGATTGTAATTGGTTTTAATACAAAAATCGGTTCAACAGCACAGAAACTAGCTGAAATTGAGCATGTTTTGATTCGGTCCTACAACATTATTTATGAATTAATTGATGAATTGCAGGATGTTGTTGATGGAATGTTAAAGATTGATCAATTAGAGGAAACTTTAGGAACTGCCCAAATTTTAGCAGAATTCCCATATGGAAAAGATCAAAAGATTGCAGGATGTCGAATACTTGAAGGTTACTTTACCAAAGGTCCAAAAGTACGGATTATGCGGGGTGAAGAAGTAGTAGTGGAAACTAAGATTAAATCATTAAAGAAGGTTCGAGAAGAGGTTTATCGAATGGATAAGGGTGGTGAGTGTGGAATGATGTTTGAAGAAAATATTGATTTCGCTGTTGGTGATTTAGTGGTGTCTTATCGAGTATTATAAAAGTCTTCTCCAAAAAAATCGGATTTAAAGTCTCTAAAATTTTAATGTTTGATGAATGTTTTAAATCAGGATTTAAATTTACTGTTCGAAGCAATATAGTGGGAGTTGTAGTGCACAGGAGGCAGAGTAATCAGTCGCATCTGTCCATTTACTATCGCTACTAACAAAAGAGCCGCTAATGTAACCACCGGAAGTAGAACTACTTGATGTCCAGTTTTGGCAATTGGCGCTACTAGAGCTTGTTGATTTTTTTGTACCGTTGGTATTTGTATCAGTCCATGCAGGGTATTTATATGTACCTGTTGGATTTTGATATATTTTCTTCTCATTTAAATTAATACTTCTGACTAACGTTCCATCAACTAAATCAGCCCAGTTGTTAGCAATAGTGGAACCATCAAGATTTACATAAGGTACTGTTGATCGAGTAAAGGTATCATTAGGTGAGGTAGTAGAATCACTTATCCAAGCTTTCCAAGTTCCACCTAAGTTTTCGTTATTAGCAGATGTCTGACATTTTTGATTTGCACCGGATACACCCCCGAGGTTTCCCTGATAATAATTGCTTGTAAGGAAAACTCTTTTACTAGTAGCTACTGGAGTAGCTGTAGGCGTGGCAGATGGTGCTGGTGTAGCAGTGCATGAGTAGACAATTGAATTAGCAGTTCCTAGAGCGCAAAGCATTCCTGAGCGATCAAAATTATTAACTACGCCATCGCCGTTAAGATCTGCTCTTAGAGCATCTGTAGTGGTTAGAGTTAGTCTAGTTCGGACTCCGCTTAAATCACCGATGTTTAAAGTAGCGTAAGGCACTGCAACTGCTTTAGGATCAGCTTTGGTATATGACGGAGCTGGAGTAGGTGTTGGTGCTACAGTTGGAGTTGGGGTCGGAGTCGAGACTATCGGGGTAGGGGTTGGGGCAGGTGTAGCACTAGGTTGAGTAGTGATTTCAATGTTAACCGGGCCTTTAGAGGTAATTAAGTTAGCATTGGTAATAGCACTGTAGATAGCAGACGGTTCATTAGAAGTGTCATCAAAAGTAATAGCTTTAAGCCCAGTAGTCTTAGCAGTGAAATTAAGATCAGCTAGTTTAGAACCATACTGAGCATTAGGAGTAGATTTGTAGCCAGAATTTTGACCACCAGCTAAATCTTTAAGCTCAGTAACTAAATTAACAGAACCAGCAGTATTATCTACGATGTCTTGAGTCCAAGTTTGAACAAATGAATCACTAGGGGATTTATCTAAGCTAACAAAGTTAAGGAGATCAGTAGGGAACTTTAGTTTAACTACATAGATATTAGCAGCTTCGATTTCATTACGGACATAGACAGAGACACGGACATTATCTCCAGGGGAGTAAAGACCTTTGTCAGAGACTAAGGTAATGCTTAAGTCAGGGGCAGATAGAGGTGCAGGTTGAAAAGCTTTAGATTTATTGAGTTGTTGAGTTCTAGTTAAGTAAATACCTAAAGGGATAGCAAGCAGCAGAAGACCAATAACAATTAAACCTAATATTCCAAATCCTTGACTCGACTTTAACTGGGCAGCTAATTTATTCACTAAATTTAGTGTGACAAACTCGAATTTTTCTGTCAATTGGTTGTTTTGATTCTAGAATAATTAAACTTGTGTCCTATAGCTATTTATGGTATAATTATCTTTAATGAAATACGACTCCCAGATTGCTTCAATTAAGCCCGTTATAGATCAGTCTAGCAATATTTTAGTTGCTCTTCCAGCAAATGCGACAGTGGATGTGTTAGCTGCTGGTTTATCTCTTTACTTATCTTTACAACAAGATGGAAAACAAGCTGCAATTGTCAGTGATAGCTCATTGCAAGTTTCTCATGGCAACTTGTTTGGAGTTGGAGATATCAAAAATAAATTCCCAGAAGCTAAAAATGGCAACATGGTGTTATCACTGGAGAATGTGGTGCTCGATGATGGTCCAGACAAGGGGACAGTTCCAGCATTAGAAAAATTAGATTGGTTCCCAGAAGGTAAGAATTTGAATTTAGTCTTTCATGTTTTACCAGGTCAAAGATTTGAACCAAGTAATGTATCTGTAAATTACCAAGGTGGAAAGTTCGATGCTGTTATTACTGTTGGTGCGACTAGCTTAAATTTATTAGGGGATATTTATTCAACAAATCCGCAAAACTTTAATGGTTTAACTGTTGTTAATATTGATAACAATCCAAATAATGCTCAATTCGGTCAAGTTAATTTAGTAGATACTCAAGCAGCTGCTGTTTCGGAGATGATGGGATTATTGCTGCCAGCTTTAGGTTTACCAGTAGATGGTGATATTGCGACCAATATCTTGGCTGGTATTTATGATGCTACTGCTAATTTAACTCAAAATGTAACTCCTGAAACATTCCAGATTGTGTCGCAATCAATGCAATCAGGCGGTAAGTTAAACGCCGGAACAGCTACCAATATGCCTTCTCAACCAATGACTCAGCAAGCTTTTCAACAACAGATGACTC
>CAYTXH010000046.1:5598-6526 GCA_964441115.1 uncultured Gammaproteobacteria bacterium
CTCAGTCTGCTCCTCAACCTGCGATGCCAACATTTAACCAACCAATCCCAATGTCTACCCCACAACCAGCTGTTACTCAACCAATTGCAGCTCCAGTAAATAACAATTTAGTGAATAATCCTTTCTTACAAGCAGCACCTATTTTTAATAATCAACCAGCTACTCCGGTAGTTGAAAATAACCCAGTGAATAGTTTGAATTTCTCTAATTCAGCACCTCAAACTACAACTGTAGTTGAACCAGAAGTAGAAGAAGTTGTTACTGAAGATACTCAACCAGCTCCAGACTGGTTAACCCCAAAAGTTTTTAAAGGTTCAATGGAATAATTCCTAATTCGAACAAGGATAGATAATTGATTGATTTTTCCCTAATTGGCAGAGCAATATTGCGCGGTCGAAACTGTTTACAATTTGATCAAGATTAATATCCCCTTTAGCGCCAAGAGTTGTTGATTGATACTCAGTTTTTAAAATACTTAAATCTTGTAGGTTCACTTTGTTATCGCGATTAACATCGCTTCTTTGAGCTATGGTTAAAGTCGCATTAGGATTAACTGGAGCCATAGTGGCATTAGGTGTAGCAGTTGGACTTGGTGATACTGGACAGCTTTGACGAATCCAGCCAGTTGGTAAGCAACTATTACTGAAGACAAAACATTCGCCAGTTGTGGAATTATATCCAGGTGTTAGAACTGATTTGCACATTTGACTTGGAGCGCTACTTTGACAACTTCTGTCATTGACCCAACCTTCAGGGATACAGCTGTTAGGAAAGACCTGACATTCGCCAGTGGTAGTATTTTTGGCTGGAGTCAGAACATCCATACAAAATTGAGGGGGTTTTGAATCTGATGGTCTGGCAATGGGGGTTGGGGTCGAGACTATCGGGGTAGGGGTTGGGGCAGGTGTAGCACTAGGTTGAGTAGTGA
>CAYTXH010000047.1:0-916 GCA_964441115.1 uncultured Gammaproteobacteria bacterium
ATCCGTGATGAACCAGAAATCAGGGGTCATCGACGAACTTATGTTGGTTCAATGCCCGGACGAATTGTCCAAGCTATTACACAAGCAGGCACTACTAATCCGGTCTTTATGTTGGATGAGATTGATAAGATCGGTGCAGATTACAGAGGTGATCCGTCTGCTGCTTTACTTGAAGCTTTAGATCCAGAACAAAATAATGCGTTTTCAGATCATTATTTAGAAGTTCCTTTTGATCTATCAAATGTGATGTTTATTACTACGGCAAATATGTTGGAGACTATTCCACCTGCTTTGCGAGATCGATTAGAAATTATCAGATATTCAGGCTACACTCACGATGAGAAGTTTCATATTGCTAAGAAATATCTAATTCCAAAGATTATTGATGGTAGTGGATTAAAACCAAATCAAATTAACATTGAAGATAAGGCTGTTTATGCTGTAATTGAGGGCTATACCCGAGAAGCTGGTGTTCGAAGTTTAGAACGAGAATTGTCAGGTATTGTCCGAAAAGTGGCTAGAAAGATTGCGGAGGGTGATGCTAAGGGTACAGTTAAAGTAGTGGCTAAAGATGTCAGTGCCTATTTAGGACCGATTAAATTCTTGCCACAATTAGCGGAGATTGAAGATATGGTTGGAGCTTCAACTGGGTTGAGCTGGTCTGAAAGTGGCGGAGATATTTTGTTTATTGAAGTTAATTTAATGCCTGGTCGAGGTCAAATTGTCTTAACCGGTCAGTTGGGGGATGTGATGAAAGAATCAGCCCAAGCAGCAATGTCATATGTTCGAGCTCATTGGAAAGAACTTGGTTTGCCAGAGCGGTTTTTCCATAGATTTGATGTTCATATCCATGTTCCAGAAGGAGCAATTCCAAAAGATGGTCCATCTGCTGGTATTGCCTTAACTACAGCGATTA
>CAYTXH010000047.1:926-6515 GCA_964441115.1 uncultured Gammaproteobacteria bacterium
GGTTCAGCATTTACTGGGATCCCGGTTAGAAAAGATGTTGCAATGACTGGTGAAGTAACACTTAGAGGTCGAGTATTAGAGATCGGTGGATTAAAAGAAAAAGTAATCGCTGCTCATCGGGCTGGAGTTAAAACTGTGATTGCACCTGAAAATAATCAGAAAGATCTAGAGGATATTCCAGATTTTGTTAAAAAAGATCTAGAATTTGTCTTTGTAAAACATGTTGATGAAGTGCTAAAAGTGGCATTGATTCATCCGCCAATGGCAGGGCAAGTTAAGCGCCCAGTTGAGCCTCGTCCAGCGTTTGCATAAATTTTTTAGACAAGACTTGACTCTTAATCCGATATTCGGTACATTATCCACGTAATGAATATTAAAAACTTACCTCGGGGCGATAAATATCCAGAAGAATTTAACTTAGTTATCGAAATGCCAAAAAATTCTCATAATAAATATGAGTATGATGAAGAGTTAGATATCATCAAAATTGATCGCGTTTTCTACACAGCAATGGCTTTGCCATATGATTATGGATTTATTCCTCAAACTCGATCAGAAGATGGTGATCATTTAGATGGAATGGTGCTCCTCGATGCACCAGCATTTTCTGGATGTATGGTAACTTCTCGACCGATTGGCGTGATTTATATGGTGGATAGTGGTGAGAAAGATGAGAAAATTATTTCTGTTCCAGTAGATGATCCTCGATATAATCATATTAAAGATCTTTCTGATTTAGGTGAACATTTCCAAAAGGAATTAACTCATTATTTTGAACATTACAAAGATCTCCAAAATAAAAAAGTTGAGATCAATTCATGGGGTAATCGAGAAGAAGCTCTCAAAGTAATGCAAGCTTCTATTGAAGACTAATTAGTAAATTTCTTTTTAATAATTCTCTAGGTAAAAATTTCTAAGATTGATTGTTTTGGGGATCTGTTGCTAAAGGATTAACAGGCATAGCTGGTCCTTCTGTAGCTTGAAAAGTAGTGGTAGCTGGATTGGCATCAGGAATATTAGCAGTTGGACCAACTGGTGCTGGACTTGCGTTAATAGATGGAGCAGTTTGACTATTTGGTAAAGCTGAAGCTGTAATCATATTAGCTGAGGTCGGTAGACTATTGCCACCACTTGGAGTTTCAACTGACATAGTTAAGGGGATATTTGTTGTCGGAGCTGGTGGTGCAGCAACTACAGGAGTTGGTTCTGGCATAGTAGCAGGTGTTGCAGGAGTTGAATTATCAGTTAATCCAACAGTTGTATCAAGAGGCATGGCCATGCTAGTAGTTTGACCCATAGCAGGATTTGGTGATCCTGCTTGTTTCCCAGCTAAAGCATTTTTTACTTCTGTGACAATTTGAGCTGGAGTATAAGAGGCTTTAATAAGGTAACCCGAGGCTCCTAAAGCAAAACCTTCTTTAATAACTGCATCTTGTCCTAAATTGGTGAGTAATAAAACCTGAAGTGGTTTGCCGGGATTTTTTGATTTCCATTCTTTAAGCAATTCTAGACCATTCATTCCGGGTAACATGATGTCGAGTAAAAGTAGATCAAATGGTTGGCCTTCAAGAGTTTTTAACCCAGAAACACCATCATTAGCAACGCTGACAGCAAAACCTTCATTGGTTAATTGTCGGGAGTAGAGATCAGCAATAAAGGTTTCGTCTTCGACGATTAAGATCTTTTTAGGGTCCATAGTTCTCACTCAGCGTACGGTAGTTAGAGGTGGCTTGTCAAGACAACTAATTGATAATGGGACTTAATCCAGGTATGTTAATTGGGGAATTATTCTCAATTCGAGCTGTTGGTAGCGAGAAGTAAAAAGTTGAGCCTTTTCCAACTTCAGATTCCACCCAAATTCTGCCGTGATGGAGATCAACAATTGATTTAGATAGATACAAACCTAAACCGGTGCCTTTAGAATTACTGGAGGTATCTAGAGCTCCTTGCACCCGGAAGAATTTAGTAAATAAATGGTCTAAAGCGTCTTTTGGAATACCTTTTCCAGTATCTTTTACGGCCGTAATAACTTCCCCATTCCCAACTGAAACTGAAACTTCGATCTTGCCATTATTAGCAGTGTAATTTATAGCATTGGAGATCAAATTATTGATAACTTCAACAATTCGGATTGGATCGGCAGTAACATTGGGTACATTTTCTGTTGGCAACTGAAGAGTTAAATCTATTTGTTTTTGAGCCGCAGTAAGTTTATTGTCTTCAACACTTTTAGTAACAATATCAGTCCATTTAACTGATTGAGTAGTAACAGAAAAAGCATTTCGTTCGACTTTAGAAACATTGAGCAGATTTTCAATTAATGAAGCCAATTGTTTGGCACTAATCATGACCCGGTCTAAGAAATCGAGCTGTTCTTTTTTCAGAGTATTTTTATTCTCATCAAGAAATACCGATAGATAACCGATGATGCTAGTTAGTGGGGTGCGAAGTTCATGTGAGGCCATTGAAACGAAATCGATTTGAATATGTTGAAGATCTTTATCTTGTTGGTTGTTTTTAAGAATTAGAATGTATTTAAGATTACTCATTTGACCAGAACTGACTTTAGAGCTAAAAACCTCAACAGATGTTTGATAGTTTCCTTTACCAATTAAAGTTAGAGCTTGCACAGCTTTAGCATCGTCAGGAGTTGGATTGTGAGGATCGATGGTCTTTTGATTAATCTCATCAAGACTAATTTCTATGCCGTCATCGTTTTTGAACTTGATCATATTATTGATTGGTTGGTTTTGAAGATCTGCTAATTGATAACTACCCATCCTTTGAGCTGCAACATTGGCAGTAATAATTCGATTATCTGTATCAACGGCAATAATTCCATCAACTATAGAATTAATAACAGCATCTGTACGGTATTTTTCAGTGCCGATTGTTTCTTGCTCATATTTCAAAATATTAGAGGCGTCTTTAACGTAGTTAGCCATCATTCTAAAAGTACTAGTTAGGAAATCAAAATCATTTTGAGATTTTGGTGGGTTTTGAATAATTGAATTTACCTCGGCTAGTAGTTGATTGAGTGGCTGGAGCGATCGATTAATCAAGTAAATTAAGCCAGCAAATAAAATAGCAGCGGTGACTAAAGTTGCCCATTGGTTGTTAATAACAACAATGATTGTGGCTAAAATTATAAATGAAACTGTAATATAGATAAAAAGAGTCCGGCTAATTAGACTTTTCGGGGGGGCAGAATTGGGCATTATTTTAATCGTAACAACTAGGCCTTAAAATGGCAATTAAAATTTGAATTGATGAGGTATACTAGACCGATGGAACCTAATTATAAAGATAAAGTAGTTTTAGCTATTGCTGCGCATCCTGATGATTTAGAATTTGGTTGTTCGGGGACAATGGCTAAATGGATTAGTCAGGGAGCGACTGGTTATTATTGTTTATTAACTGATGGGAGTAAGGGGAGCGAAGACATGAGCATTACAAATGCTCAATTGGCTGTTATGAGGCAAAAAGAGCAAGTAGCAGCAGGAAAACATTTGGGATTAAAAGATGTTTTCTTTTTGGAAGAGACTGATGGCGAATTACAAAATACCCCCGAGATCCGTCGCAAATTAGTGAAATTAATCAGGCAAGTGAAGCCAGATGTCGTAATTACTCTTGATCCAACTTTTTATTATGATGAAGTGCGTGGATATATTAACCATCCTGATCATCGAACTGCAGGTCAAATTGCTTTAGAGTGTATATTTCCATTTGCCCGAAATGGCCGTACTTTTCCTGAATTATTAGACGAAGGTTTAGGAATTCATAAAGTCCAAGATGTCTATTTAATTAATTTTGGTAAAGCGAGTACTTGGATTGATATTAGTGATTCTTTAGAAATTAAATTAAGAGCGATAAAAGAACATGTTAGTCAGTATGAAGATTTTGATGAAGTGTCTGGATGGGTAGAAGAAAGAGCGAAAAAAGGTGGCGAAAATGTTTCAGGTGAATACGCTGAAGGATTTATCAAAATAGCAATTAAATCATAGTAAACCCATAGTTGCATTTAACCGAAGTTAGCAGTAATATTTTTTCTATGGAAGGGTGTAAGTTATTGTGTAAATCTGGGTGTACTGTAGAAGAAACCTTATTGAAACAGGCTACTGATGGTGGAGTTCCTCATTATGATTCAAATGGTAATTTACTTGGCGGCTATCGTTGGAAAAAAGGCTGGTTGGAATTTGTTAATAGATGGATAAAAGCTGCTAAAAATAATAGTTGTTCTCATGGTGAAAGACTTTTAGCTGAAGCATCTTTCTTAACCGAAGAGAAGAGAAAACAGGGTGATTTATTGTCTTTGCGACATTTTAGACGGAAACAAGTGATGTATAGATCAAGCGATCGGTTGTGAGTTTTAATTACTATTTATAAATTGCAATAATTTGTCTGATAATTAGATCTTCCCAACTCGTAATGTGATCTGATTTAAAATCAAACCAGACTCTGTAGAAATCATCTCGATCAATTTTTCGTATGTTACCAATCTCTGGATCTTGTAAGCAAATAAATTTATTATCAAGATCAATTACTACTGAATAATGTCCATCTGCTACTTCACTATCAAGATAGTCATTTCGCCCGCGGGTGAACCAATTTACGATGACAGGTACTTCTTTATCTAACCAATATTGAATATTTTCATATTCGCAAAAATCTTTTATCTCAACTTTTAATCCTAAACTTTCAGCAGCATCTTTGATGTTTGTTGCATTAGTTCCAAGAGTATTATCTTTCTTTGTTAAATCAGCTAATTCTTGTTCAGTTTTATTAATTCCATAATAATCTAAAACTATCTTTAGACTGGCTGGACCGCAAAATCCACCGTGGAGAGTTTCTTGAAATGGTTTAAGGTTTAACACGTTTATATATTACCTTAAAAAATTGTATTGGGTACACCGATTTGATGGGAGAGTGTGAGAGTTTCCTCGGTCAACTCGGAATAAACTCACAATGTTGACTCGTTTAACAGTACACTTAGAGCAAACTCAGTGCAATTATTCCTGCCTAATATGCCGTCTAATAGCATTTGTTTCTTTGCGTGAGACCATCCTTTAAGTTGCTTTTCCCTAATAGTGGCTTGGTGTTTATTGAGATATTTTTCGTAATAAATTAGCTTAATATCAGAAAACTCTACAGTTGATTTAGTTAATTTAGATTTATGTTGAGTAATTCTATTTTTGAGGTTATTCGTAATTCCGATATAGAAAGTTTTCTGATCGCAAAGAAGCAAATAAACATACCACATGATATTGAGGCAGTTTTTAATTGCTCGCACTGAGCTTGTCGAAGTGTACCGCGTACGGGAGTGCTCCTACGCTAAAGCTTCGGAAGCACAGGTCGAACAAGTTCTTTCCTTATCAGTACATAAAAAATCCCACATTAGGTGGGATATTTTTCTGTACCGCGTACGGGAGTGCGCTCGTACCTATTTTAGGTAATTTTGATTATAAAACATTCTTCCCTGATCCTGAAGAGGCAGAATTATTGGCTTTCCAATTAAAACAACTTAACGATTACACCGGAGCAAATTTCGTGTAAAAATTGATACAATTTTATATACTTATTACACACTTC
>CAYTXH010000048.1:0-2331 GCA_964441115.1 uncultured Gammaproteobacteria bacterium
GACTTGGATTATTGCGATCTGTAACATACTTCTCTAGTTTTTGATCGATAAATGTATCTAATATTTTATTGGCAGCGGCGCTACCAGATTTTAGCCAAGTAATGGCTTTGACTGTGTTATCTGTTTTGATTTTTGAGCGAATTTCAGCCCAATTATTTTTATCGAGTTTTAAATTATTTTTCTGGGAATGTAGCTCTGGAAATTCAGTTAAAAATTCAGTTAATAAACGATTTATTTTTGGTCGAAAAGTATAAGCGCCATATTCTAGTTTGGGTGAAGCGATCCAACAAGGAACAATGTTGTGAGTATCAACTTCAAAGAACTGACAGTTGGCTTGTTTGGCGATTGATTGGTGCCAACTCATAGTATGACGAAGTGGAAAGAAATCACTAACAACTGCTGAGGGTTTTAATAGTTTGATTAACTTTGGGATCTCTTCACCGGAGTCGCCTAATAAAAACTGAAAAGGAATATTTAATTTAGTTAATTGCTCTTCGACTTCTTCCAGTCCAGTGAGCATAAAATCTATTAAACGCTCAGTGCAGTGGGGAAATTCTTCGCGTAAACAAAAAACGACAATTACTTCAGTATTTCTTTGATCAGCTAGTTCTTGAGCGTATAAAAGTGCCCAATTATCGACTGCTCGTTGATCACGGCGCATCCAATAAATGATTGGCCCATCTTGGGGAACGGTAATTGAGTTTAGTTGACGAATTCGTCTAGAGTCGACCATAAATCATGTCTATTATGGCACATTGAGTAAAGAGTAAGAGTTATTTATTTGAAGCGCGTTCTAAACGATCCATGATGGCGACACCAATACCGATTTTAGGAAATGTTTCACAGAGAATAATATCGACTTGTTGTTGATTGCAAAAATGAAGAGCGTTAAATAAACGAGCGGCGATCTCTGTTAATTGCTGACGTGATCCAAGATTATAAAACAAGGCATTATGAGGATATGCTCCGGCATTTTCGGTGGTTCCAATAATGGCAACTTTTTTCCCAGCACTAATTAATTGTGAAGCATCGCGGCGAATAATAGTCGGCATCTCTGGTGTCTCTGGATAAAGCTGTAATGGTGCATTTGGGGCGTAGTGTTTAAAAGCCACGCCGGGTGAAGATTTACCATTTTCGATGTCTTGTGGTGACAATGTCGCGACGGGTCCGATTGTGGCATCGATTTGTTCTTTAGTAATTGCACCCGGACGTAAAATAATTGGTTCATCTGTCATATCGATAACTGTTGATTCCAAACCATATTGGCACTGACCGCCATCAATAACTAAGTCCGCTTTTGCGCCTAAATCAGCCATCACTTGATTGTAGTTAGTCGGACTCGGTTTCCCTGAGGTGTTCGCGGATGGAGCAGCAATTGGTGTTTGGGCGGCGGTAATTAAAGCTAGTGCAATTGGATTATCCGGCATTCTAATAGCCACTTTATCCGTGCCAGCAGTGACGATATCCGGAATTAAGGCGTTTCTTTCTAAAAGAATAGTTAAAGGACCGGGCCACCAACGTTCCATTAAAACTTGAGCAGTTTTAGGGATTCGTTTAACTAGAGTTTTGAGCTGAGTTAATTGACTGATATGAATAATAACTGGATTATCTTGAGGTCGTTTTTTGATAGCGTATATTTTTTGAATCGCTTCAGGATTTAAACCATCAGCACCAATACCGTAAACGGTTTCGGTAGGAAAGATTACTAATTTGCCAGCGCGGATTAATTTAGCACCTTGTTCAATTTGTGTTGGTAAGTCGGTTATAGCCATTCGTTGCGAATAAAGATTACTGATAATCCTGCTAATATTAAGATAATAAGGCCAATAATACCAGCGAATACCCAAGATTGATCGGCAAATGGTAATTGAACGTTCATTCCATAGATACTAGCGATGATAGTTGGGATGGTAAGTAAAACTGTTAAAGAGGTAAATAATTTAATAACTCGGTTCAAATTGTTAGTCATAATTGTTGAATATGCTTCACGGATGTTAACGATTGTTTTTAGGTTGGCTTTTGATAATTCAATTAACTGATTGTTACTTAGTTTAATGTCTTCTAATAAGTCATGTTCATCTTCAGTAAATTTAAAGTTTCGGTTAGCTAAAAGGCTATTAATAATACTGTTAGTTGGGATCAAATCGGATAAGAACTCATTAAGCATGCTTTCATAACTAACAAATTGAATAATATCTTTATTATTAATTTTCTCAAGATTAGTAATGGAGCTACGGATTCTTTTGCTAATTTTATTTAATTGACTAGTAAAATCCAAGCTAATTTGGTGAAGAATCTCTAAAAGTATCTGATTAGGTTTAGTAGTGGTGT
>CAYTXH010000048.1:2341-4610 GCA_964441115.1 uncultured Gammaproteobacteria bacterium
GTTCTTTGATTGATAAAGTGATTAAATTATTATTCTTTAAAATTAATAAAAGAGGAATTAAGCTAGTTCTTTTGGTATCTGCGAGAGGGAAGCTAGTATAAATATAAGTGGCATTTGATTCTACTTCTAAACGTGGCACCTCATTAACGTCGGTTGCGTCAGTTAGCAAATCCTGATCTAAGTCGAATTCTTGAGAGATTAATTCGATTTCATCCAAAGATGGATCTTCAACGTAAACCCAGCTACCTTTTTTAGATTGCTTTAGGGTTTTGAGAGTTTTATCTTGGCTGCCGCGGTAGAAGAATTTAATCATACTGATATTATACTATAAGATATCTGAAAAAGGCTAGAGGGCGGGATTTTACTAATAAAAACCGATTTCTAAGGTATTAATTGTGCTTGGCTATTTAAAAATGCTTGATAGGCAAAAATTAATGCTCCGATGGCTAAACTAATAATCGTAATGATGGCACCGATAATAATATTTTTTTGATTTGAATCAAACATTAATAACTAATTGTAGATTTATTTGGAGAAGGGGATCAAGTAAGAAATAACAATGTCGGGGTGAGAGGAATTGGACCTCCTACTTCTCGGTCCCAAACCGAGCGTTCTACCGATGAACTACACCCCGTAAAAACATCGCTTACAAGCATGAATGATACATCAAATTTGAGATTAAAGCTAGATTTAGTTTTAAAAATTAATTCTAATTCGGGCGGATAAAACATCAACTGCATATCCAGTTAAAGATTTAGTTTGTAAACGATATATTTTCTTGCCATTAGTAATACCAAATTTGTTAGAAATAACTGTGACATAATCTTGGGAGCTAGTTGAAACATCCGAGCTATCTACAGCAGTACCATCGGTGTTGTTATATAGTCGGACATAGCCAGTGCCATTGCCTTGAAAGAGCTTGAATGTGACTTCTAACTGCATACTAGTGTAACCGGCATAGTCGCTAGTATCTATTTCTAATTGAGGATAAGTTGAGGTGGTCCAATCTGTACTATTTCCTGAGGTACTAGCATCGAAATATAAATAAATTGGATACTTGGTAACTGTGCTTTGGCTGCCAATAGCAATTGGGGATGGAGATGCTTTTTCGACGGTAGTTAAACGATTTTGGAGATCAAAAACTGTATCTTCCAGACTACTAATGCGTTTTTCATAATTGACTACAGGTGTGGCAGATGGACTGGCTGTGGGTTTAATAGATGGAGTTAGAACAATTGCAGTTGGTTCTACTTTTTCAGTCACAGGTAGGGGAGTTGGTAAATTATTGGTAACTACTGCTGTAGGTGAGGCCTTTTTTTGAGAATTTTTCCAAACTACTGTGCCAGCAACTCCAGCTACAAACGCCACAATTAAAACAAGAGTAACTAAAATGTGGGCAAAACCTTTTTCTGAACGAACCAAGGACATTAAATTAATAATAACAAATGAATTGAAATATTGCTTAGATTGTAATAGTGATTGGAAATGATGTATGAGAGATAAAAATTATTCGAGTGCTGGTGGTGGGAGTCGAACCCACAAGACCGAAGGTCATTTGATTTTAAGTCAAACGTGTATACCATTCCACCACACCAGCGCGTCGGTTAATGCCGTACTTTATGAATATTACGACCTCGATGAGTTGGTTTCAAGCTATGACAATTTGGACAGAGCACTCGCAAGTTCTCTAATCTATTATCAGTTCGGATACCATTAATATGGTCCAACTCAAGAGGTATTCTACCATCATCTGATTGCTTTGCCCAGCCACATTCTTCACATTGAGCTTTTTTCAAACCTGAACTGAATAATCGCTTCTTTAATTTAAAACTTTGAAAGTTGGAATCAAGAGTGAGGATTTTCTCAAGATCTATTCGATAGATACTATTTAATTGAAGACCTTTATTCCAAGCTTGACCTTTAAAATGTGATATATCTAAATTTTGTTCCTCAATAGCTTTAGATATTTGATGATAGGTTCCACCAGCAGGGATAAGCCCTAACTTATAAATCACTTGGCGAATACTATTCGAAGATTGAACGATGATAGAAAGTTCAGAAATATTCCACTTTCGGGGTTTCATCGGTATTGATTATATCATCAGGCTTGAAATTTTAAAGCCTCTTTTCGTATTCAATTTAAATGATTCTTATGCTAGCATCGAAGTGTGATATTTGAGACTTTTATACCCACTCCAAAACCCCAAGATATACTTAATCCAGAAGTTCAAGAACAGACCAGACGTATAAGTAACGAGGCTGATTTTAT
>CAYTXH010000048.1:4620-5844 GCA_964441115.1 uncultured Gammaproteobacteria bacterium
TCTTTTTACCATATTCGGGATTAAGAGCTTTTGTCAAAGAGGGTAGTATTTATTCTCAAACAGCGCGACATTTTAATGTCTGGCGAACCAGTGAATTAAAACAATTGGGTTATTTATCTGCTCTTGGTTCAAATTTAGATGATAAATACTTTACGACTTTTAAACACGATCGATTTGATCATATGCTGGTCACAGCTGCTATTAATGAAGCGGTTCTAAGAGGGGCTAATTTGTCTGAGCAACAAATTCGCACCGGAATTGTCGCAGGAATGATTCATGATACGGCGATGCCCGCTGGTGGTGATGCGATGAAATTACTTGAGCCAGATGCATTGAGTGAAGAAGATCATTGGAAAGATGTAGCGACTGAAAAAGATTGGCAATTTTTGAAAGATAATAATTTGTGCCCAGAGGAAATCGATCGAGCGATTCATAATGAAGGGATAGTCGGTGATGTTTTAGATAAGGCTGATCGATTGAGTTACACCATGAAAGATTTATTTAATTTAGGCGCTTCTGCCAGACAGCCACATCGATTAATCACACGAGAATGGCAAATATATCATCCCCACGATCCTTATTACACTGACTTTGACGATATTATTAATGAAGATCCAAATGTTGGTGATATATATAAAGAGATAGGGATCGATTGCCCAACGGGTGAAGTTTATTTTTCTGACCAGGATAGATTAGGTCGTTTTTTGAAATTGCGGGCGATGATGACGCAACGAGTTTATTCTCATCCTGTTAATCAGGGTAGAGATCAGATGTTAGTAGCGATTGTCAGACCTCTTTATGGTAAGCAAATTGACGCTCAAATGTTGAGAACAATGACTGATAAAGATCTCGATATGGTGGTAGGTAAGTATTATCGAGATAAAGATGCTGGAGTGGATATTACTGATTGGAGATTTGGGCAATGGAAAGCCAGTTTTCGACGATTTGAAACTAAAGATGAAGCTTGTCAGTTTGAATGGGAGTTACGGCAAGGTGATCAACAATTGGTAATTGGTCAAAAGAAAGTCAAATCTTTTCAAACAGGAGATGCTTATTTAGTCCTAACAGAACATGGTAGATTGCCTTTCGGCGAAGTAGATCAAAAAACAGCAGCTGATCTCTCAGTAATTTCAAAGCAAAACGTCGGTCATTATGTTTATTTTGTTGATGGATCAGAAGATACACCAACTAACCGATTGTTACGCTTGATATCAAATGAAGTAC
>CAYTXH010000049.1:0-2606 GCA_964441115.1 uncultured Gammaproteobacteria bacterium
ACTGAAGCTACTGGTGTTCCATGTCATATTGCTGAGAACGCTCTAATGTGTGTAGCTATGGGAACTGGAATGGCTATAGAGAATTTAGATTTATATAAAAAGAGTATTACACGGCGTTAAAGTTTCTGTATATTGCAGCTTTCATCTGTCTTTTCTTTAAAAAAAGTTGGCTTAACATTACAAACAAGTCAAATTTATTCTTTGGCTGCTTTTGAAATTTTAATAAATCTAATCCACTAATTCTGACAATCATCGAGCTATACTCTATAATGGTCTTATTAGGATATAGTTTGTCAATAATATGTTTAAGATTGGTATTGATGGATCTCGAAGTTTTATATTAAACCGTACTGGCACTGAAAATTATGCTTTTCAATTATTAAAAGCGATTTCCCAAATCGACCAGGTAAATCAGTACATTATCTATCTTCGTCCAGGTAATCAATATGATCCCAAAGAATGGCCATCTAATTTTGAATTTAAAATGCTGAAATATCCGTTTTTATGGACACAATTAGGATTAAGTCTTCAAACCTGGATTGAAAAGTTAGATTTATTATTTGTCCCATCGCACACCCTACCTTTATTTCGACCAGCTTCTTTAAAAACAGTTATGACAATTCATGATTTAGGAGCAGAGTATTTACCACTAACACATCAATTAAAGCAGAGGCTTTATTTGAAATTTATTACTAATATTCAAATGCGGTCAGCCACTAAACTGATTGCTGTTTCACAATCTACCAAATCAGATTTAATCAAAATAGCTAAATGCTCACCTAGACAAATCGAAGTTATTTATGAAGGGGTTGATCAAACATCTCCAGAACTAATCAAGAAAGATATACTAGTTAACCTATTGAGTGATTTAGATATAGTCTATAAAAGATATTTTCTATTTGTAGGTACTGTTCAGCCAAGAAAAAATATCGGTAGATTAATTAAAGCTTTTGATAAACTCTTGAAAGATCACCCACAAAAATACCATGATTACAAATTAGTTATTGCGGGAGGTCGGGGTTGGTTATCAGAGGAGATCTATAGTTTGCCTCAAGAACTTAAAATCGAGTCTCAAGTTAAGTTTTTAGGTAGAGTTAGTGATCAACTACTAGCTAGTCTTTATCAGGGCGCAATAGCTTTAACATTCCCATCTTTGTTTGAAGGTTTTGGTTTGCCAGTTCTAGAAGCTTATCGTTACCAATTACCAGTAGTCACCTCAAAACAATCATCCCTCCCTGAGGTTGCAGGAGAAGGAGCGATCTTGGTTGATCCCTATGATATTAATGCTATTGCTCAAGGTATGCATCAAGTAACCGATATCAAAAGCTCTCAGCAGCTTATTTCTGCTGGGCAACATCAATTAAAGCAATTCTCATGGCACAAAGCAGCCATAGAAACGATAAAATTATTTGAAGAGGTCATAAATGAATAGCTATAAAATATTTAATGTCAGAATCGATCTAGTAACCATTGATCAAGTAGTTACTCAAATTGACGACTGGTTAAAATCTAAAACCCCACAGCATCGAATCTCAACTCCAAATATTGAATTTTTAATTGAAGCTCGTAAAAACATAGAATTCGGCAGCTTATTAAATAGTTTTGATCTTAATATCCCGGACAGTTCTCATCTCCATTGGTTAGCAACACAAATAGATTCACAGGCACCTAGCTTTCCGATAACTACCGGTGTGGATCTTGTTAATCAATTATTAAAACTTGCTCCGGAAAGAAAATGGATTATTAGTATTTATGGAGGATCCGCTCAATCTCATCAATTATTGAAACAAAAATTCCCACTAGTTAACTGGGGCTTTACTGAAGAAGGGGGACAGATTAGTTTGTCTGGAGAAACACAACAAACTTTACCAAAAACACAATCAGATATCGTCTTGGTCGCTCTTGGGCAAGTGAAACAAGAGAATTGGATTAATCGTTATTGGCAGCAAGTCCCAGGCAAACTTTACATCGGTGTTGGAGGTTCAATTGACTATTTATCAGGAAGGATTAAACGAGCTCCAGTTTGGATGAGAGATTTAGGATTAGAATGGTTATATCGTTTAGTAACTCAGCCCTGGCGAATCTCACGACAATTTAAAATCGTAAGATTAGTATTTGAATTATTATTGTCTAGACGAACTTCAATATAGTAGTCATACTAAAAACATGGAACTTTTTTTAGGAATTGATTGTGGTGGGACTCATCTTCGAGTGGGTTTAGTTGATTCCTCAGGACAGTTATTAACTTGGAAAAAAATCCACTCTCCTTTAAAAAATCAATCAAACGATTTCGGAGCCATTGTCCATCAAGTAACCTCAGAATTACTTAGCCAATCTCAGTTTAACTTACGTCAAATAAAGGCTATAGGAGTCGGAGTCCCTGGTCCTTTGGATATACAAACAGGTCAGATACTTCAATCTCCAAATTTAGCCAATTCTGAGCCAATCTCGGTTGTATCTCAATTAGAAACTAGCTTTAATCTTCCAGTTTATTTAGATCGTGATACCAATATTGGTTTAATTGGTGAACATTGGTTAGGGGCTGCGCGGAATCATCAACAGGTTATTATGTTAACTTTAGGGACTGGAATTGGTGGAGCCATTTT
>CAYTXH010000049.1:2616-5510 GCA_964441115.1 uncultured Gammaproteobacteria bacterium
ATTATACCGCGGCCATCATGGACGAGCTGGAGAGATTGGTCATACATACATCGGAATTTTAGATCAACATAATCAATCATCTGATATACCACATTGCGGTTTAGGTCATATTGGTTGTTTTGAAGCAGTGTTTAAAAATTCAGAGTTCTCTCAATTACCATTTTATTTAGGGAAAGGTTTAGCAAGTGTCATTGATATTTTTGATCCTCAAATAATTATCCTGGGTGGGGGAATGATGTCTGCTTTAGAAAAACATTTACCAGCTATTCAACAAGAAATGATTAATAGTGCAGTAACTAAATTAGCGAGTCAAACAAAATTAGTTAGTGCACAATTAGGTGATATCGCGGGTATTTATGGTGCTGCCAAGCTAGCCAAAGATGTTTTTCAATAAAATATTGTTGTAACAATCCAATAAAGTTTAATTAGCAGTAAAATTATGTGAGTGCTAAATATTGTTTTGAGGCTAGACTGTAGAAGTCTTCTGTGTAATTCCTAATAACCAAAGAACTGCTTCTTTTTTGTATCTTCTATCTCCGCGACTATTGATGCGGATAGCGGGTAACTTACCGCGCTTTCCCCATCTTTTAATAGTGAGGGGGGAAACTCTTAATACTTCTGCGACTTCTTTAACAGTTAATAAGTCAGGTAAATTTTCTAATGATATCTTATCAGTCATTGTAGTACCTTATATATCATACAAATTCATGGGGTGTCAATAAAGGGTTAGAGTTTAGCATATAAAATTTAGAGGTTTTAGGCATCTGAATAGGCCGCCGAACGGGAGCTTGCCAAAGGAGAGGATTGGCCGCTGAAGCTAGATTCGACTGTAGGGAGAATAGGATGATGAAGAGGAGTATCGCTCCAGCAGAAGAGGAAATTCCTGATAACTAACTGTTATAAATTAGAAAGTATTTATTAATCCCATCTGCTTGGGATTCTTGATTTTAAATTACAAGTTATTCCAATTTAAGAGTGATTTACTAATTATGGTGAGCTATCCGTAGTACTCACACACACTTTAGCAGTCATTATTTATTAGTGCTATGCAGGTGGTTGTTATTTTTTAGATTGCTATATTAATCTAAACGCTAAATTCACTCAGGAGATAAATAACTCATTAGTTAAAATAATAAGTATAAAAAAAGAGGACCGTTTAAACGGTCCTCTTCATTTAAAAAGTACTTTTGATATCAAAATTACTTTAATTCAACAGTTGCACCTGCAGCTGTTAATTTAGATTTAGCTTCTTCAGCTGCTTCTTTAGAAACTCCTTCAACAACTGGTTTTGGAGCAGCTTCGACTAAGTCTTTAGCTTCTTTCAAACCAAGAGTTGGTAAGATTTCTCGAACTGCTTTAATAACACCAATTTTATTAGCTCCAGCGCTAGCTAGAACAACATCGAAACTGGTTTTTTCTTCAGCTGGTGCTGCATCTGCAGCGGCTGCTGGCATAGCTGCAACTGCCATTGGGGCTGCTGCGGTTACTCCAAACCGATCTTCTAAGGCGTGTACTAAATCAGCTAACTCTAGAACTGATAATTTTTCGATTGATTCGATAATTTTTTCTAGAGAAGCACTAACTTCTTTAGATGCTTTCTTTTCTTCAGTCTTTGGTTCTGCATTTGCAGAAACTTCAGCTGTAGATTCAGCATCAGTCTTTGACTCTTCAACTGAAGATTCTTCAGTAGCTTGAGTCTGATCTTTTAATTGTTCGTCCATATTCTGATGAGAGAATAGAAACAATTGATAGTTTTCCTATCAATAAATTTTCTACTGACTCGTTACTCACCTCCCTTCGATATACGTATTTGGTCTAAACAGGAAACTAAGTTACGGATATTTGCTTGAAGTACTCCAACGATGCCATAGAGTGGAGCACCAAGCGCTCCAACAACTTGACCTCTTAATTGATCTTTAGTTGGTAAGTTAGCTAATTTATTAATTTGATCAGCACTCATTAGGGATTTAGCAAGATAACCACCCTTAATAGAACCGACTTGCCAATCTTTAAAATGCTTAGTTAAAACTTTAATACCAGCAATTTCATCATCATTATTAATTAAAGTTGCAGTTGGTCCAAACAGCATTACATCATCTACTTCGTGTCCTGATTCTTTAAGAGATATTTTGATTAGGTTATTTTTAGTAACAGCTAGTTCAGCAGAGACATCCTCTAATTTCTGTCTAAGTTCTGACAATTGAGCCATGGTTAAACCTTGGAAATTAGCCATAACTACAGATTTAGCCGTTGCTAATTTTGTAGTTAATTCATTAACTGTTTCTTCTTTTTGTATTCTTGTTTTTGGCATAAAAAAACTCCTACTTAAGAGGAGTGCAACAGCTTGAGATATATGTAATCAAACTACTGCCTCGGTAGGAATTAATAAAACCTACTGTCTTAAGCTTAGCTATTCTAACTGTTTAGAACAAAAGTGTCAACAATAAAATGGGATTTATTGAGTTAATGAACTAAATACCCTAAAAAACAGTACGAAAAAAATATTAAGTAAAACACACAAAAAATGATTGCTGCAAATTAATTAATGAAGTTCTGTAAATTAGCTATAAATTAATTCAGCTATATTAAAAAGAGGGTATGAATAAAACCCGAAATAGTATTTTAGAATAGTATTTACGGCGATAAATACTCGATGATGCAGTTTTTACCATTATGTTGTTTTTTGTTAAGAAGGATGTGTTTTGATATATATAAATATATTAAGTATAGTACAAAAAATCAGTCCATCATTATTTTCACGCTACTTTTCACTATTAGATCGAGGCTAGCAATTAACAAAAAAATAACAGTTTTGTCTGTTAGATTAAATTTTTTATGATTTTTGTAATTTTCTCAAAAAAAATCGAGCCTAGACGAAAATTTTTTTTATGGAC
>CAYTXH010000050.1:0-5278 GCA_964441115.1 uncultured Gammaproteobacteria bacterium
GCTAACACCTACGATTATGGACCAATGGGTGTAGAGTTACTTCGGAATATTCAGAATTTATGGTGGGAACAATTTATTCATCAACGAGACGACATGGTTGGATTAGATGCTAGTATCATCTCTTCCCACAAAGTTTGGGATGCTTCAGGTCATACAGCTAGTTTTGCTGATGCCATGATCGATTGTAAAAACTGTAAATTACGAAAGCGGGCGGATCATTTGATTGAGGATTATTTTGAATCAGTCAGTAAAGATCAAAAAGTTGAAGGATTAGGCACAGAAGAGTTAGATCAAATTATTAAAGATGAGAAGATTCCTTGTCCAAAATGTGGCAAGATCGAGTGGACTGCAGTTCGAAAGTTTAATCAATTATTTCCAGTTAAATTGGGAATTGTTGAAGGTGATGATTCTTTAGCCTATTTGCGAGGCGAGACAGCTCAAGGAATCTTTATTAATTTTAAGAATGTATTAGATTCCACACGAGTTAGATTACCATTTGGAATCGGCCAAATTGGAAAAAGTTTCCGCAACGAGATTACAATGGGAAATTCAATTTTTAGAACAATTGAATTTATCCAAGCCGAGATCGAATTCTTTTTTGATCCAGAAACCAGTGATTGGGAGAAGTTATATCAAAATTGGAAAGATGAGATGTGGTCATTTGTAACTGATACTTTGAAAATTCAACCTGAAAATCTCCGTTGGAGGGCTCATACAGATGAAGAACGATCTTTCTATAGTAAAAGAACTGAAGATCTTGAGTATCGTTTCCCATGGGGATTCAAAGAACTTTGGGGTTTAGCTTATCGAACTGATTATGATTTAACTCAACACATGAAACATTCTGGAAAAGATCTGATGATTGTTGATCCGGAAACTGGTAAAAAGATCACTCCACATGTAATTGAGCCAGCGGTTGGAGTTAATCGCTTAATGTTGATGATTTTATGTGATGCATATGTTGAATCAGAAGATCGGGTAATGTTAAAACTCGATCCTCGAATTGCTCCATATCGAGTCGCAGTTTTCCCATTATTAGCTAATAAAGAAGAGTTAGTCGAGAAAGCGCGTGGAGTTTATAACAAATTAAAATCTAATTTCTCGGTCGCTTGGGATGCTCGGGGCAATATTGGAAAAAGATATGCAGCTCAAGATGAAATTGGTACTCCTTGGTGTGTGACAGTAGATTTTGATACACTGGAAGATGAAAGTGTAACTATTAGAAATCGAGATACAGCGACACAACAAAGAATTAAGATTGACGAGTTAGAAAAGTTTATTCGAGAACAAATATGAGTCCCAAAAAAACTGCAAAATCAAAAGTAAAAGTAGAGCAAATTTCCAGTATTGCTGATCTAAAATTAGATACTCCGGCTGATGAAAGGGTAGAAAAAGTCTCAGGTGATTCAGTAGAAAAATCCGGTGTTAAGTCTTTTCGAATGGCTCAATTAATGGCTAATAAATTAAATATTTTATTAATTGGTGGTTTATTAATTGTTTTAGCTTTAGGTGGTTGGTTTGGTTGGCAATGGTTTAACAAAGTTCCGACTGATTTACCGATTGAGGAAGTTGAACTTAGTTTTGATGCTGAAGGTCCATACGCTATTTTAGAACCACGGCGAGATGGTAATGCTTTAATTCTAAATATTCGTCGAGTTGGTGGTTATGAAAAAATTACTTATGAATTAGCTTATCAATCAGATGCTTCAGCCGATGAAGGTGAAGGTAAAATTGATCGAGGAGTAACTGGTACGATTAACGCCAATACTGTTGGTAAATCTGAATATAGCCAAGAAATTTTGTTTGGAACTTGTTCTAAAGGTGATACATTCTCCACCTTACACTGTGTTTTTGATAAAAATGTTGAGTATGGAACTTTGACTTTGAAGATTCAGAAGAAAGCTCAGCGCGGTGATAAAACAATTAAGGTTTACAAAATCACCACCACTTGGCATATCCAAAAACCAGATGTGGCTTTGGGTAAGCTAGTTTCTGGTGATAATCACTTCACATACACTACAACTGCGGATAGAACTGAGTTGGCCAGTGTGGCATGGACATTGATTAATGATTTATCTGGTGCTCCAAAATTCCCAGATAATTATCAGGTTCAAGGCAAAGTTTATACATTAAATGTCCCAACAGCTAAAACTTTCCCAGCAGGTGAAGTAGTAATTGAGTTAGCTGAAGCCGTCGCTGATGGTAAGATTGCTCGTTACAATGAATCCGCTAATAGCTGGGATATGTTAGAGACTCAAGTTGAGGGAAGTAAGTTAAAAACTAATGCTCCAGCCGGCGGAATCTTCGCTATTTTAACTCCTAGTAAATAATTTCACGACTGCTAATTTGGCACAAAATGGTTTTTCACAGCTCTTTTTAAGCATTTTCACACTTGACTCGTGAAAAGAAATGGTTCAAAATACCTATATATAGCTAGAAATGGTTGTATATAGCTGCCTAGAGGAAAAATATGTATTTAGGCAGTTATGCAGTGGCTTTTAATGGTCATAATCGGATTACATTACCGAAGTCTATTCGGCAAGCAATCGGGCTCGAACCGACTGTTATCTTGATGTTAGGAGATAACTGTTTGTGGGGTTTTAGTCGTCAGGAGTTTGATCAGGAAGCTAAGAAAAGATTAGATGTATCGCTTTGGGAAGAAGCTGGGCGTGTCGGACGGAGACAATTTTTTGCCACAGCAGCCGAATGTCAGTTAGATAGTCATAGTCGGATGATTATCCCAGCTGATTTGATAAAGCAAGCAGATTTAGGTTCAGAGATGATTTTGATCGGTGCTGGTGATCACTTTGAATTATGGAATGGCACACTTTGGTCTCAAATGGTCAAAGTTAATAGTTATAAATAAAGACAGTATCGATAGAGCAGAGAAAGCGAGTTAGAGTTTAAGATTTATAGACAGATGGATTAATATACCGTCTGGTGATTCTTTCTATAAATCTATGAATCTCTAAATCTAAGAAGTTGTCTCATATAAATCGATTAGAATTAGATCATCAAAAAAAGTTTCAATTTAGAGCTTCAGGTCGGAAGTTAGTTTTAACCTTAGCAATTTTGATTACCCTTGGAGCCATGATGCAAATTTGGGTATTAAATCGGTTATCAACTTTTGGTGAGAAGATTAGTCAAATTGAACGTAATAAAACTTCGTTAAAAATGGACAATCAAATTTTAGAGAACCAGATTGCCCAATATTCAGCGCTTCAAAAAATTAAGGTCCAAGCTACTAATTTAGGTTTTCAATCTAGTAAGAATATTGAATATTGGCAAGCTGATGGTTTAGCGATGAACCAACCTAAAGCTGATAGTTTGGCTAGATAATTACTTGAAGATGCATTGGTTAATGTGGTTACATACAATCAGGTCAACCTCGAGTTGGCTCAATAGTTTATTCTGGAATTAACTTTCTGATAAGTGAAATTTAACTCAAGGTACAAGCGATGAGATTAAAGTATATTCGACTAATTTATTTTTTATTTTTGGTGGTAATTGTAGCGCGACTTTCCTATTGGCAAATTTGGAAATCTGAGGATTTGGTGGCTTTAGCCGAAGGTCAAAGGGTGAGCTCTAGTGAGGTGGCAGCTCCTCGTGGGGATATTTTGTTTAGTGATGGTTCGGTTTTAGTTTCCAATAAGGTTAGTTTTCAAATGTTTGCTCAGCCAAAGGTAATTGCTGATAAATTGGGAACTGCTAAAAAATTAGCTGCTATTTTATCCGAGGTTGAATATGGTAAAGAGTGGAAAGAGCAGCGAGAGAAGATTACGGAAGTTGAACAACTAAAAACTTTTGATTTAGAAAAAGATCAAAAAGTTAAATTGATTGAAGAGGATTTGATGAAAAATTTCTCTAAAGATCTATTCTGGGTTAGTTTAGGTTGGCGAGTGGATAATGACACACGATTGGAAATCGATAAATTAAGGATTGAGGGAATTGGTTTTGATCAGAAGTTAGTTAGATTTTATCCGGAGAGTTCATCGGCAGCGCATTTAGTTGGATTTATTGGGGCTGATGCCTATGGTATTGATAAAGGCTATTTTGGATTAGAAGGCTACTATAACGGCGAATTGAGAGGGAAAAAAGGTTTGATTACTCAGGAGAGAGATGCTCATGGTTTGCCGATCTTGTTAGGTAATTACGATTTTAAAGATCCTTCAACTGGTAAGACTTTGATGTTAACTGTGGATCGAACAATTCAAACTGTAGTTGAGGAAAAGTTGAAAAAAGGAATTGAAAAGTATGGTGCTAAAGGGGCATCGGCAGTGGTGATGGATCCATATAGTGGTGGGATATTGGCGATGGCATCTTATCCGAATTATGATCCGGGAAAAATAGGTGATTTTCCAAAAGAGTATTTTCGAAATCCGGTTACGGTTGATGGTTATGAGCCAGGATCGACATTTAAAGTGTTAGTTATGGCAGCGGCGATTAATGAGGGTTTAGTAACTCCCGAAACGATTTGTACGATTTGTGATAAGCCGGTAGAGATGTCAGGTTTTACGATTCGAACTTGGAATAATAAATACACAGCGAATAGTACGATGACTGATGTGATTGTTCATTCTGATAATACTGGGATGGTGTTTATTGCCGAAAAATTAGGTATTCAAAAGATGTATGAATATATCGCTAACTTTGGTTTTGGTCATTTAACCGGAGTTGATTTGGAAGATGAGTATTCGCCAGATTTGCGAGAATTGGATACTTGGAAACCAATTGATTTGGCGACTGCTTCATTTGGTCAAGGGATTTCTGTGACTGCTTTACAGGTGGTGCGGGCGGTAGCGGCGATTGCAAATGGTGGACATTTGATGGAACCACGGGTGGTTAGTGTAATCAAAACTCAAAATGGTATAACCAGAATTGACCCTAGGGAAATTGGTAAGCCGATTACACCTCAAACCGCGGCTTTGGTGAAAGAGATGATGGTGCAAGCGGTAGATTTGGGGGAGTCAAAATTTGCTAAACCAAAGGGGTATCGAATCGCAGGGAAAACTGGAACTGCACAGATTGCAGTAGGGGGAACATATGATGCAAAAAATACCATTGCGTCTTTTGTTGGTTTTGCTCCGGCTGATGATCCAAAATTTGTGATGTTAGTTCGTTATGATCAACCTACGAGTTCGATCTATGGAGCAGAAACTGCAGCCCCAACTTTTTTTGATATTGCCCGAGAAATTTTTACCTACTATGGTATCCCACCAACGAATTAATAGTTTTATTCTTGCAATTTGATCGGTTTTGATTAGAATTAGAAAAGATG
>CAYTXH010000051.1:0-5223 GCA_964441115.1 uncultured Gammaproteobacteria bacterium
AACAACTGACAGCGGGCGATATTTGCAAACGCCAAGTGACCGTGGCTTACAAACACACCAGTCTGGTGGCCGCAGCCCAGCTCATGCGCGAAGACCATGTGGGCTCTTTGGTGGTGGTGGACTTCCCCGACCTGGCCGCCGCCCAAGCCTGGGCCGCAACCGATCCTTACGCACAGGCGGGCCTGTTTGCCTCGTCAACCATCCGGCCCTTTAAAAATATTACTGGTCCTTCCGACTTCCAAAGTTTCAGAAAAAGCAACTGCATCAAATTGGGTAAATTTCTTACCTTTGTCAATAAACCCTAAGTCTCCACCGTTTTTAGCGCTCGGCGACTTGGATTTTTCTTTTGCTAATGTAGAATACAATTCTTAATTATGTCTGATTTTAAAAAGCGGGTGGTTGATATTTGTTTGAAGATTCCAGAAGGGAAAGTAACCACTTATGGAACAATTGCAGTTGTTGCTGGAGTCCCTCGAGGAGCCAGATTAGTGGGGGGTATTTTGCATTATGCAGGTGAAGAATTAAATTTACCTTGGCAAAGAGTCATTAATCGGAATGGTTTTATTTCAACAAAATGTTTGGATCATCCGAAAGAACTTCAAAAGGCGATTTTAGAACAAGAGGGTGTTGAAGTCTCCGATGATTTTATTATTGATTTAGAAAAGTATGGTTGGTGGGGAAAGTAGGAGTGATTTAGTAATTAGCGTGTAGGGTTTAGTAGCTAGCAGTCAGCAGCTTTTAGCCATTAGCCAAACAGAGCTTGTATTCTTATTTCTTGATATCCTTGTATCCGATTTGCTAAGCTGGGGTTAATGTATAAGATTGGTTTTTGGGTCTTACTATTAATAGTTATCGCTGGGTTAGTTGGCGGTGCTTATTATTATGGTCAGCAATCTAATCAGGAACAAGTTGTAACCAAGATTGAAGAAATTAAAGAAATTGTGCCAGTCCCAACAGCTAGTGCAAGTGCTCAGGTTAATGATAAGAAAATGGCTGTAGATAGCTCTCCTACCCCAAAACCAACACCAGTAGTGACTTATGAGGCAGCTGGATCAATTTCCGATTCTGATAAACAACAGTTACAACAAAGAGTAGTTAACCCATTGGTTGATTATTATCTCGAGCATTCTGATGAGAATGAGTTAGTTAGTTTAACTATTTCTCCAAATACTCAAGCAAGTAAAGTTCAAAGCCCTTATTTAGGACAAGCAGTTTTTAAGAATGGTGGAAATAGTGGTTTTGTAATCAATAAGAATAATGGACAAATTCAATGGTGGAGTGTTGATTGTATGATCTGTACTTTTAGCGATGCTTATAAACAAAAATATCCGGAGGTTGTTAAAAATTATCTATGAAATGGGTAATCGGCAATTGGAAATCTCATAAAACAATTCAAGAGGCGATTGAGTGGGTTGAAGAATTAGGGCCTCATTTGGAGAAACATCCTGGTATTGAAGTGGCGGTTTGTCCAAATTATTTAGCATTACCAGATGTTAGAAAAGCAGTTAAAGTTGGTAATTGGCCGATTTTAGTTGGAAGCCAAGATGTGTCAGCTTTTGAAATTGGGGCTTTTACTGGGGATGTAGCAGCGACTTATTTAAAGCCATTAATAGATTTATCAATTGTCGGTCATTCTGAAAGAAGGAATTTATTTAAAGAAACTGATGAATTAGTTCAGAAAAAAGTTGAAAGATTATTGGTTGAGGGAATTACTCCTGTAGTTTGTGTTCAAGACGATCAAACACCAATTCCAGAAGGCTGTCAGATTGTGGCTTATGAACCAGTCTTTGCGATTGGTAGCGGACAACCAGATACACCACAAAATGCTAATGAAGTAGCTAAGTCGATTAAACAAAAACATGGAAGCGAGTTAGTAGTTCTCTATGGTGGAAGTGTTAAATCAGATAATGCCAAAGCTTTCGTTGAGCAGTCAGATATTGATGGTTTATTAATTGGGGGTGCATCATTGGAAGTTGAAGAATTTAACCGAATAATCGAAGCAGTCAAGTCTGTAAGTTAAAATAACTTCGCACTACAATACAGCCATGGCGGAAAAACTACTAGAGATTCCATCTTTAAAATCTGTTAAAAGCAAACCAGAAGGTAATAGTTTCTGGAACAAACATAAGATTCTAACAATCGTCTTATTAATCGCATTATTTGGTTGTTTGTTTATTGGGTGGTTAATCTTTCACTCTCCACAGACAATTAGTGTAATTATCCCTAAAAGTGAGGAGATAAAAAAAACAAATGGTCGGATTAATATCTTATTGCTAGGTAATGCAGGTGGTGTTCACGATGGTCCTGATTTAACTGATTCAATTATTGTGGCTTCGTTTGATGAGAAAACTAGACGAGTGGTGATGATCTCAATTCCGCGTGATCTTTGGTTAGATAATATTCAAGAAAAAATTAATGCCACCTATGCAGTTGGTAAATTACGACACAATGATGGGTTAAATTTTGCGGCAGATAAAATTGATGATATTTTAGGTGTGCCAATTCACTATGTAGTGAGAATTGATTTTGATGGTTTTGCTAAAGCAGTAGATGTAGTTGGTGGATTGGAAGTAAATGTTGAGAAAAGTTTTGATGATTATGAATATCCAATTGCCGGCAAAGAAAATGATATGTGTGAGCTAAAAGAAGAGTCTCGCGATATTACTCCCGAACAAGCTAAAATTTTAAACTTACAACCGGGGCAACAGAATGTCTTAATTGATTCTCAAGGACAGATTGCAACTAATACTGCGGAATTTGGTTGCAGATATGAACATATTAGATTTACTAAAGGTTTGGTTTATATGAATGGAGAAACTGCATTGAAGTATGTCAGATCTCGTCATGGAACAAATGGTGAGGGATCAGATTTTGCTAGGTCAAAACGACAACAGTTAGTAATTGAAGCTTTTAAAGCAAAGGCCTTCTCATTAGAGTTATTAAGTAACCCTCAAAAAATATTTGGTTTAATTGATACATTTGGTAAGAGTTTTGAAACTAATATCCCGAAAGATAGATGGTTAGAGTTTTACGGATATGCTAAGGAAATTGAAACTACAGATAGTGTTGTGTTGGGTGATCTAGGTGAAGGACAGTCAGTATTAGTTAATCCACCCGTCGGGCAGTATGGAGCTTGGGTCTTAACTCCACCAAATAATGACTTCACACTTATTCAGCAGTTAATTAAAGCTGAGTTAGATAATGATCAAGCAGCGATTGATGCTGCTACACGAAGTGCCCAACTTAAATAATGAGAGTTTGTATTATTCATGGAAATAATGTGGTTGCGAGTCTCGAAAAGGCTAGGACTTTAATAGATAAATTTGACCCAATGGCGATTAGTCGTTATGGGAAAGAGATATCATCTGAGGAATTAGAATTATCTTTAGCTAGTAGTAGTTTATTTACTGATCAAAGATTAGTTGTTTTGGATAATCCAGATTTTGATCCAAAGAATTTACCGACAGAGTCTAAAGATGTTTTCTTAATGGCAATTTTTACGAAGGATTTACCGGTAAGTAGTGTTTGGCTGAAGTGGGGTAAATCAATCGATGCCCAGATTCTGAACTTTTCAGAAACACCAGATAAGTCCGTTTTTAATTGGTTAGATTATTTAGCCTCAAAAGACCCTAAAAGCTATAGCGAATTAGAAAGATTATTAGAAACACAAGCTGAACAGTATCTAGTGACAATGTATTTTTATAATCTGCGTCGTTTAGCAGTTCCACCGAATAAAGATAGTAAGTGGCAACAAAAGCTAGTTGCTTGGCAGAAGAATTTTCCGCGACGAAAAGTTCAGGAGTTGTACGGTTTAGGTTTAGAGTATGACTATAAAGTTAAAACTGGAAAAATTGATTCTAGATCAGCCTTATTTTGGATGGTAGAAGCGATGGTTGAAAATTAATTTGCTGAATCCGATCCAGTTAAATCTAAATTTTGGCCTAGTATAATTGGTGGCAAGATATTTTGACGCGGAAGTAGTAGTTGGATAGTTGATTGCATTTTTCCTCGATTAATTATTAAATTACCACGAAGTTTATTGACCTGATTAGTATTGGGATCTGATTCAGGTAGAGTGAGTCCAGTTAATGGCAGGATAAAATTCCCTGAAGTAGTGATAAAAGTAGCGAGTGGACTAGCTCCAGGAATTTCTAAAAAGATTAGTGCTTCATCAACAGGTTCCTGTCTGCTGTTTAAAACTCTCCCTAAGATTGGATTCGCGGTGGTTTTATTAGTGACTCCGGCTGTTCTGATTTTAAGTGGTTGGTTGGGATAAAAGAATAAACTATTTCGGACTTTAATGTAGTAGTCAGTGTCAGGTTTTAGGTTTCGAATAGTCACAAAATGGGTCAGTCGATTTTGTTGACTAGAAATATCTCGATCGTCATTCGTAACATTTCCTAATTCAGGAGATTCTCCCCAAGAAACAACTCCAATGCTGGGTTGTTGGCTAGTCCAACTAATACTAAAAGAATCTGATTGAATGTTGCTATATCGGATGTTTTGAGGTGTATATTCAGCTCTGTTTTTTGTTTCTGATTCATGGTTATAGATTGAAAACATGATGGCAAGAATACTAAGTGTGAGTATTAAACTAATCCCTAAAATCGTTGGTATTCTCATGGTGTTGGACTAGCACTGCTGGATGCTTGGTTATCAGTCTGAATATTAATTGCGGGAAGTCCTGAAGCAGTAGGTGAAGGTGAGGGCGTGCTAGATGGTCGTGCAGTTGCGGCTGGATCAGCGGCACGTTCTTTATTAATTTGATTAATTTTCTCCATGACTGATTTATCAAAAGTTGGGCTAATAGCTCGTTGAGCTTCGGTTAATTCTGGTGAAACATCAACACTTGGTGGAGTCCTAAAAATGTCAGTAACTAACCACGCCATAAAACAGATAAAAGTGAAAAATAAAATAATGGCACGGCTTTTAGTCATATTGTTAGTTTATTCGTTTTTCAAGAAATACGCTTTAGCATTTACTGACATTAATAATTGTTGATCATCCATGCTAGTAAAATTAACTGACTGAATAGTCACTAATCGAGTAGATCGGGTTACTTTTTGAAGAATCTCTTTTAATTGACTATAAGTACCTTGAACGTTGTAGGTGAAGTTAATTTCTTGAAGCTGAGGATTTTTAATAAAAGCAGTAGGTTGTCCAGTTAGTTCAACTGTCTGGAATTGAATTCCAGCAACAATTGCTCCAGCTTGATTAGCGTAA
>CAYTXH010000052.1:0-5083 GCA_964441115.1 uncultured Gammaproteobacteria bacterium
AAAATTATTTTTTAACTGTAAGATTGAACCCATGCTAGTCTACTTCGTCCGTCATGGCCAAACCACTCACAATTTATTGCGAAAAAAACAACATGCTCATACCCAATTAACAGAACTTGGTCAAAAACAAGCTCAAGTAGTCGCTGATCGTTTAAAAGCCTTACCAATTGAGGCAGTCTATACCAGTCATTACGATCGAGCTGTTAGCACAGCTGAAGCCATTACCAAAACACTTAACCTAGCTCCACCAACCATTTTAGACAACTTACACGAATTTAAAAGCCCAGCAGCTGTTCACGATCTTCATTTTGACGATCCAGCTTTACTTGAAATCGAAACAGAGATTATTAATCATCTCGAAGATCAAAATTGGCACTACGCTGAAGAAGAAAACTATTATGACTTTTATCAAAGAGCTAAAGAAATTTTAAATGACCTATCTAAACTGAATCATCAAACAATTGCCGTTGTCACTCATGGAGGAACACTCAAAGCTCTACTTTATACCTTACTTATGGGGGAAAATTGGAACAGTCAAATCTTTCATCACCTTTATAAACATACTAAAAACGATAATACGGCTCTAACAATTTTTGAATATACTGAAGAATATGGCTGGAAATTAGTTAGTTGGAATGATCATTCGCACCTTTAAAGTTCTCACTAATCCCTTACTTATATTTTGCCAACTTCTTATTCCAAAAGCTTAATCTAATAACAGTTAATTCAATTAGTCAATTAAAGCAGTTATTAATTGTATTAATTAAATTAACAAAGTGACGGAAGTCAGCTGGGTAGGGAGTCAAAGAGATTGCAAACAAAGTAACTACTCACCACGTTGAGATCAAGATTACTGGACAAATCTCTTTACCTCACCATATTAAGTAAATTAGTTTGGGAGCCTACCCAACAGCTGATATTAATTAACAGCCATCATCTCTCTTAACGGACAATATTTACATTCAGGATCATCACATCGACGTTGCCAGAACTTCAAATTAATAATCTCATCTGCAACTTGTTTGATTAATTGTTCCAGTTCTTCAACTCCATCACTTAAATCAAAAACCTCTCGGTGATACTTTCCCTTAGCATCTGGCTCCACAAAATCAATTACCCCCTCAGTTACCCTTAACTTTTTAGGTTGATAATTATCAACTAAGATTTTATAAAAAAGTAACTGTCTTTTATAATCACCACCTTTTCCGTTATCCCCTGAGACCTCATTCCGACTCTTTGGTTTTCCAGTTTTAAAATCAAAAACTCGGACATTCTGAATATTTCCCACCACATCTAAGTATTCAACCACATCGATCGCTCCATTTAAGAAAACCTGATCCGCCAATTCAATACCTCGAATTTTCATCTCTGAAGATAAGTTATTTCCAAAATTAATTAATATTTGTTGATAATATCCCGGTAAAACCTTCTGGCCTTTTTGAATTAATTCCTCTTCATCATTTGGTAATAAATAAGACTGCTTAATTGATTCTTCAAAAGCTGTTATTAATTGCTTCTCTGAAGGTTTCCCTTCCTTAATTAGTTTAATATGATTACTCAATGCTGCATGAACAGCCGATCCAAAGATTAATGATTTAGTTTTTACATCTGGTAATTGTAATAAGTTTCGGTAGAACCATCTCCACGGACAATCTAAATAATTATTAAGTGCTGTTACAGATAATCCTCTATCTTTAAACAATTCAACTAGAAATTCCTGATCTGCAATCAGAGGTTTGGGATGATTAAAAGTCGGTTGAAAAACAACTTCTTTATGTGCAATAAAATCTTTTTCAAAATCACTAACATTCACAGACTCCTTAAAGCTATCATTAATCTCGTTAATAAACTGTGAGGGGATTTGTTCTTTTCCATCTAAGGATCTCGTCGAGTAAGAGATTAGAACCTGCTTCCGCGCTCTAGTAATCGACACATAAAATAATCGTCGCTCATCCTCATTTTGATCTAACTCAACATCTAATTTTAATTTAATGCCTAGATATTCCCACGGCAATTTAAAAGGTTGAGAGCGCCGTCTTAAATTCCCCCAATGACCATCAAAGGCATTAATAATAAAAACATAATCAAACTCTAAACCTTTTGATTTATGAGCAGTCATTAATCGAACTGCATTCGGAAAAATTGTTTTTGAATGTCGCTTTAAATTTAACTGATGTTTTTCTAGTAACTCAACATAAGCCAAAAAATCTCTTATCGAAAAACCTGGTTTCCTCTCACTTTGTAATTTAATATCTTCAAAAATCCCAGTTAACTTATCCAAAATTTCTACAGCATTATTTTGACCCAATACCCATCCAGTTAAATTAGAATCATCCAAAACTTTGACATATAAATTCTCAAAACTATCGTTGTGAGCCATTGCTGACCAAATCTTTAATTTATCATAAAACGATTTAACACAATCAGGATTATCTAAAATAATTCCCACATTCTCTAAATTAGAAATTACTTCAATCAAAGGTTGTCTTTTTTGTTGAGACAAACGAATTAATTTATAGACATCTAATGGTGAACAGCCTAAGAAATCGATATGCAAAGCAGTCATCAAAGCAGCGTCATCTCCAAAGTTCGCAATAGCTTTCAGTAATAAAACTAGCTTTTGGATTTGTGGATCTGCAAAAACATTCGAGTCAATATCAACGCTAAATTTAATCGCTTTCTTCTCCAAAACTCCAGCTAAAGTTTGCAAATCTTTATTATTTCTTCCAATCACTGCAATCTCTCCTCCAACTACATCCTCTTTAATCAACCTTTCAATTTGATCCGCAACAAAATAAAACTCACTATAAAAATCTGATAATTCTGCCACTTGAATTTGATGATTATTAATACCCGATTGAGCCTTTAATTCATTACCTTCAGGAAATAAAACATTAGTCGTGGCATTTTGACTAATCACACTAGCAGCTGCATCTAAGACAGTCTGATTAGAACGATAATTATCAGTCAAATTTATTAAGACTGCTTGCGGATACAACTGCTTAAAATAAATAAAATTCTCTAGAGTTGCACCCTGAAATCTAAAAATCGCTTGTTTCTCATCACCTACTACAAACAAATTAGGATTTTCATAAAAAGAACATAGCAACTCGACTATTCGGTTTTGTGCATTATTAGTGTCTTGATGTTCATCTACTAAAACATACTGATATTTTTCTTGTAACCTTAGTAATAATGATTTATTTTTTCGTAGAATCTGTAGAACTTCCAATAACATATCATTAAAGTCATAACGCTTCTGATCAATTAATCCTTGTTGATACCTTTGATAGACGATCGCTAATTCTTCATTTTTAGCAATCTCACGTTGTAGCTCTTGATACTTTCCTTTCATCTCGCCTTTGTAAGCACCTTTCTCATGATAAAGATCTTCAATCAAATCAAAATCTAGTTTCTGTTTATTGGTAGCAGTTACTAAATCATCTACAGTAATCCCTTCTCGCTTTAGCTGATCAATTGCTTTTCCTAAAGACTGAACATAATAAAGTTGATCTCCAAAAGGTTTTAGTAAAGTTAGTTTTTCAGATAAAACGATTTTTTCGATTAACTCTATTTGTTCTAGCTCAGTTAGATTTTCTGAAGAAATATGTTGGGGGAAATCCTCTGGGTTATCTCTAATAATCTCATTACAAAAACTATGAAATGTCGAAATTCTGACTCTAAATCCTGCATTACCAATCATCTTCACCAAACGAGCTCTCATATTGGCAGCCGCAGCTTCAGTAAAAGTTAATGCCAAAATATTCTCTGGCTCAACATCTGTTTTTAATAAAATATTGGCAATCCTCAAAGTCAAAACTTGTGTTTTACCTGTACCAGGACCAGCCACTACCATTACCGCACCATCAATAGCATCAACCGCTTGTCGTTGATTAGGATTAAGCTTTTGGTATAGTTCTTTAAATTCCTCAGATCTCATCTTTAAAGTTTAATTATCTAATTCTTCTTGCTCAGATAATAAAGATTGAATATTTGTTGATTCAATCTCAGGGAGTGCAGGACCCATTAAACCCTGTAAATCACCATGCATACCTAAAGTATTATTTATCACTCGGTCAATTTCTTTTTCTCGTTTAGCCCACAGTTTTGTATAAACTTTTCTTTCATCATCTAGGTCTTTGCGCATACTGGTGAAAGCCTCTTGTATCGATTCAACTCTTTGACGAAATTGATTTCCAGATAAATAGTTGTAAATCATCTCCATTTTTTCGTTTTTACCAACTACTGAAGTCTTAGTCATTTGTAACTGCATCATTGATAAACGAATAAATTTAGCTAGTGACACAACACATTCAAAATTGGTTACATAAATCCCATCTTTAGGACCAAAGTTTTTAATATCACTGGGAAGTGTTGTAGTAACTAAAACTGCTACATCAGCTTTTGATGAGCGCAAATCCTCTTTTAATTTTGGAACCCAACCTTCAGTCCAATTTTTAGTTCGTTTACTTTCCCAAATAATAACTCCACAATCTTGTCCCTGCATGTTACGAACAGTTTGTAAAATATCAGCTCCATTAACACCTTTTCCAACCGGAGCAATATCATCAACTGCAAACTCACTCCGTAATAATTGTTCAAGTTCTAATTCCAAAATTTCACCTTGAAGTTGTTGCGAAGTGATATTAGCTTTCATCTGAAGCTCTTCAATTTTTTTACGCATGTCTTCGATTTGTTTTAATTTTTCTTGGTCTTGAAGTCGATGCTGTTCTAACATAGAGTTCGCAGTTTCTTGACGAATCTTATCGCGCTCAGTATCTAGCTGTCGTTGCTTATCTAATTCAAAACGACGCTTTTCTTCTTCAATTGCATTTTTTTGTTGACGCAATTCCAGTTCTAATTTCTCAGCCTCTAATAATTTTTGAGACTTTTCTTCAAGCTCTTTTTTCAAAGCTTCATTATTAGCTAATTGTTCCTGACGAATTTTTTCTTCTAAATTCTTAGTTTGGATTTCTAGCTTTTCTAAATCAGCTTTACGTTCTGCTTCAATTTCTTTTTGATATTCTGCTTTCCATTCCAAACTTTTTTTACGAATCTCTTCAATTTCTTGATTAGATTGTTC
>CAYTXH010000053.1:0-4945 GCA_964441115.1 uncultured Gammaproteobacteria bacterium
CATTGATCTCATATTTTTTAAAGCGGTTACTGGATCATCTAAATGTTCGATCACTTCAAAACCGAATATTAAATCAAATTTTTGACTCTTTTTTGGAAATGGTTTCATCACATCCCAAACTTGAAAATTAATATCAGGCGAAAGTTTTTTAGCTCGATCAACCGCATATTTTGAAACATCAGTTGCAGTTACCTCGAAACCAAAATCTTTTAAAATTCGACTAGCACCGCCAATTGAACAACCGACCTCCAATACCTGTCTTTTATTTGGATTATCTAGTTTTAAATCTTTTTTTAAAGCTTGAAACCAGCCCCAGAACCAATTTACGGCTCGAGTTAAATCCGCATCCGCAAACTCTCCCACCATTGCTTTGTAATACCCAGCAAAATATTCCGCTTCAAATGAATGTTTTTTTGTTTTAGCGACCTGTTTTATTTTTTTCATAATTTTATATTCTCAAAAACTGCATCAATAATTGGCAATTCACCTTCTGAAACATCACCATAGTTTCGATATGAAACTAATTGAAAATCATACTTGTCACTATATAACATACTCATCAACTCACTAATAGAGTAATGATTATTATTCTTAATTGTAATCTCTAAAACTAAATACTTAGTCATTGCTAATGCTTTTTGCCCACCTAATAAAACTTCCTTTTCATGGGATTCAACATCAATCTTTAAAATATCAATTTTTTTAATTTTTCTTTTTGCCAAAAAGTTATCCAAAGTAACAACTTTAACTTCAATATTTCCATTAGGATTAATCGAGCTACCATCAGAATGAGCTTCTTCAAAGTTCATTTTTAGCTTTGCTGGTTTATTGGAAAAACCAATATTTACCGCTTCTGCATTTTTATCATCTGATAAATTTGCCTCTAAACAATCATAAATTGGCTTAACTGGCTCAATCGCAATAATATCGGCTTTAGGATATAAATCACGAACCATCAAACTAAAAAATCCAACATTCGCACCAATATCCAGAATTAATTTAGGAGTTTTTTTAGGTTTTATAAAAGACAATAAGTATTGGTGTCTAGTTAACATGCTTTGATATTCACTTAACCCAAACCTTGTACCATAAAAGATTTTTTTACCAGCAAAATCAACTACTGACTTACCCATTTTATAAGGGACAAATGCATGTTTGACTAATAACTGATATTTAGTAATTAAAAAACCTATATTTTTTTCAGCAGACCATTTTGAACGAGTCAAAAACTTATAATCTAGTATGGCTGATGCTTTTATTAACCAGCCTATTTGTTGTGCAATCTTCATACTTTTGGTTGGTACTTATAATAATATCTAATCGGCATTCGGTCTAGTCCCGAAAATAATAAATATAGGTACTTAATATCTAGCTCTTGATAAATCAATTGCCAATATTGTTTTTCCGGCACTTGCCGCAATTTATTTTGAACTATTTTTCGTTGTTTTATAATCATTTCCAAATTTGTTAGATACCACCAAATAGATTTAAATATCGCTACCGACAATCTCCAATGACCTTTTACTAAATACATTATCACCGCTGCCAAACATAAAATAATATTTATTGGTAAAATCATTATCAAATTATTTAGCTCTAAATTCTTAGTTAATACCCAAAGTCGATTTTTAAATGAATGATATTGAACAAAAGCTGATGGCAATCTATTAGACGTCTCACCACCTAAATGATAAATCAATGACCCTGGAACATACCAAACTTGATATCCCGATAACCAAACTTTATGACAAAGATCTGTTTCTTCAAAATATGCAAAAAACGCTTCATCAAAAACACCTATTTTTTTCAATAAATCATGTCTGGCTAACATACATGCGCCTTTAGCTGAATAGATTGGTCGCTGCTTTTGAAATAATTTATCACTAGGAGATTTATAGTAGCCAAAATGATATAAAAACCCAGAATCAGTTAAATAGGATCCAACTGAATCAATTTTTTGACCATTTGGAAGAACAATTTTGGGTTGAACCAATCCCCAATTTTGATTAACATTTAATGCTTCCACCAGCGGTTCTAAAAAGCCTTTTGGAACTTTGGTGTCATTATTTAAAAATAAAATATACTCACCTTTAGCTTTAGAAACACCTAAATTATTTGCTTTAGCAAAACCTAAATTTGTTTTACTTTGAACTATCTTAGATTTTGGATATTGTTTCTTAACGAAACTAACAGATCCATCAGTCGAACCATTATCAACAATAATTAATTCAATGTTAGGGTAACTAATTTTAGATAAAGTCTTTAAGCAATCAGTTAATAATTTTAGGCCATTCCAATTAACTATCACTACAGAGACCAAAGGCAAGCGCTTCATGACAATAAACGAGTAACTGCTCGACTAAGAATTTGGGTAATATCATTCTGCTTAGCTAATCGAATAGCATTTTCTCTAGCAGTCTTATATGCTGAATCATTATCTAAAATACTCGTTAATGCTTCAGTCAAATCTCTTTCTTCTAGTCTAACTTCTCTTCCAGCGCCTGCTTGTTGAATATCATATGTGGTGGAAGTATCTCCAGAAATAATCACCGGTAAACCAGCTGCCATATAATCTCGAGCTTTCATTGAATCAGAATACCATCGCCAAGGAGCATTATCATTATATAAAGCAATCCCTACACCAGATTCAGATAAAACTTTATGTACCTGATCATGTGGCAAACGTCCCATCATGACAATTTTCTTTTCTACCCCATGTTTTTTAATGGCTTGTCTTAGATCAGCTTCTCCTTCTCCCCCACCGATAATAATCAATCTCATCTTTGGATATTTTTTATCAGATAATTTCTTCAGCGTTTTAAATAATAAATTAAATTCAATACCAGCATTTAAATTTGAAACTAACACTAAATCATATTTTCTAATTTTTTCAATCGGATTTTTTGGAACTTTATCAAACTCGGGTGCATTCGGAATATGCAAATTTGCGCCACGACTTACTCCCTGCTTTAATCTAAGATCAACAATTCGTGAAGAAACACTCCAACAATAATCAGCATTTATTGCTGACCACTTATCAAAAGATTGATAAATCCAATTCAAAATTGGATTATCAAATCTAGTCACTGCATAATCAGCACTAAAATAAACTACCTTTTTAGTCCATCCTAAATATTTAGCAATAATTGCTGGCAAGGTATTTAAGGGGTCAACACCAATCACTGTCATACCAGAATTCTGGCGATAAAAATTCAAATGCCAAAATATTTCAGCAATATATCTTAAAATCGGTGCATTCAATAAGTTAACTGTTGAAGCATTTGTACTTTTATCAGAAATATAGTCTACTTTACTTGAAAAATTACCAGACAATGGATGTCTTATAAAATAATGATCAACATTTTGTTGTTTTAGAAAGTTTGATACTGCATGTGCTGGACCGTGAATATCTTTATCTTCATACATTACGGCATGAGTAATTAAAACAACTTTGCCAGATAAAGTTTGGTAATCAACAAATAATTGATGCCAATTACTATCTTTTAACTGGTGTGACTTCATCCACTTTAAAGCATCTTTTAGTTTATAAGCTGGAACATTTAACACTTGCTCCATTTTAGAAACATCAAAACAAGTATCTAATGGCCGAGGAGTCAAAGCAGTAAAATAACTACTTGGAACTGGATTAATTTTACTACCGATCAGTTGAAATACTTCCGCCGTAAATGAAGCCAGTTCAAAACGATTTCGGCGATCTTTACCAGCTAAATTAAACACTTGATTATGATGATTATCTGTTACAATCTTCCAAATCGCCTCCGCAGCACTAGCGTTTAATAAAAAGTTATTATACATATCATCCGCCATAAATAACTCTTCCTTATTTTTTAATTTTGGGATCATCCAACTAACAGGGTTTGTTCTTTCGTTGGGATTATTCCAACCAATCATGGTCATTAATCGTACAATCACCCATGATTTGGCTTCTGTTTTTAAAGTGTTTTCAATCTCGACTTTTGTTTTACCGTAATAATCTACTGGATTACCTTCATCTTTATGACTATACGGAGGATTCTTACCATCATAAATCGAATTTGTTGAACAGAAAATTACTGTAGCACCATATTTATTTGCAGCTTTAATAATATTTTTAGAACCTTTAACATTAATATCGTGGGCTTCTGGTTGGTGTCTCTCGCAGTAATCGACATTGGCTTGAGCTGCTGTATGAACAATCACATCAGGTCTAAAAAGTCGAACTGCTCTATCAACAGTTCGATAATTCATGACATCAACAACATAGTATTCTACCCCTTCGACATTGGGGACTAAATAATTTCTGATTACAGTTCCAGCAACCTTAACGTTTTGAGGGGCAGTAAAATGCAAGGCTGATCCAAGTAACCCGGTAGAACCAGTGATTAGGACCTTCTTCATTTAATTAATTTTTTAAATAACACAATATTTTATAAGACAACTCGCCCCGTTATAATACAAACGTCATGACCAAGATGCAAGAGCTTTTTTTAAGTTTAATCATTAACCAGATAAAAAATTGCTATAACACTAATTAAACTATTGTTTTTTAAGTACTATATCTATATATTTTGCTAATCAATGAACAAACAAGCAAATATTTTATCGAAAACTAAAAATAGCGATTTCCAAGTATCTGTTATCCTGCCAATATATAATGAAGCTGCTGGTATTCAACAAACAATTAAAACAATTAATCAAAAGATTTCTAAGCTAACCTCTAATTTTGAGATTTTGGCAGTAAATGACGGATCAAATGATAAAACTTTAGATATTTTAATTGCACTTCAAAAACAAATCCCACTAAAAATAATATTTCATCCCACTAATCGTGGTTATGGTGCCGCTTTTAAATCTGGTATTAAACACGCTAAATATCCATGGATGTGTTTTACGAATGCAGATTTACAGTGTAGTATCGATCAATTAGAAAGATTCATGCCGTTTT
>CAYTXH010000054.1:0-4664 GCA_964441115.1 uncultured Gammaproteobacteria bacterium
ATTGAAATTTCTGATGAACGTTTAAATAAGGAAATAGTTTTTGTTGGAGATAGTAATATTAAAAATTTTTTTATAAATATTTATCCAAAAATAACAGTGTCGTTCATTCTTGTTACTCACAATGGTGACGAAATGATAGACAAAATTGCTGTTATGATGATGGGGGATAAGATTTTGAAATGGTACGGAATAAATGTTTTAGTTGAACATCCAAAAATTATTCCAATACCGACAAAAAATGAGAGTTTCCACAAATAACGTGAATTTTTAAACCACTCTAGAATTATTTTAGAATATTTTGAATTATCGATCGAAATCACGATTATTTTGTCCTCGGTTTGATTCACCGCGAGGACCACTAAAACCACCAGTTCGTCCACCTCGACTACCGCCTCTATCTCCACCAAATCCGCCACGACTACCGCCTCGATCTCCACCACCAAATCCACCACGATTACCGCCTCGATCTCCACCAAATCCACCTCGATTACCGCCTCGATCTCCGCCAAAGCCACCACGACTACCACCTCGATCTCCACCAAATCCGCCTCGACTACCACCTCGATCTCCACCAAAGCCACCACGACTACCGCCTCGATCTCCACCACCAAAGCCACCACGATTACCGCCTCGATCTCCACCTCGGCCACCACCACTTGGTCGTCGTTCAGAATCTTGTTTTATATCAGCACCAAATAACATTGATAAACCAATTTTCCCCATTGGATCAACTTCAGTAACCCGAACTTTAACTTCTTGGCCTTCAGAAACTACATCGCTTGGGTGTTCAACTCTTTCAGGAGCCATTTGAGAGACATGAACTAATCCATCTCGACCAGGCATAATTTCTACAAAAGCACCAAAATCAACGATTCGAACAACTTTACCAGTATAAGTTTCACCAACAGTTACTTCTTTAAACATACCTTCAACTTCATTAACAGCTCGATCAACTGCTGCTTGATCAACTGCTGAAATCATTACTCGACCATCATCTTCAATATCAATTTGAGCTCCAGTTCGAGCAATAATTGCATTGATAGTCTTACCACCAGAACCAATTAATTTACCAATGTTTTCAGGATCAATATTAATTGCAGAGATCTTTGGTGCGTATGGAGATAGTGCTGCAGCAGTCGGCATCATTTCAGACATCTTAGCCAAAATTTGTTCTCGAGCTGCTTTACCTTGTCGTAATGCTTCTTCAACGATTTCAAAAGTTAATCCATGTAATTTAGTATCCATTTGGATACCTGTAATTCCATTTACAGTACCTGCAACTTTGAAATCCATCTCTCCATAAAAATCTTCAGTTGCTTGCATATCAGTAATCACTTGGAAACGTCCTGGCTTACCGTTATCATCTTCAGAATGTTCAGTGATCAAACCTAAAGCTATTCCAGCAACTGGTTCCATTGGTACACCAGCATTCCACATTGCTAAGCTAGCGGCACAAATAGCTGCTTGAGAAGTTGAAGCATTTGCTCCTAAGATTTCTGAAACAACTCGGATCGCATATGGGAACTCTACTTCTGAAGGTAAAACACCCTTCAAAGAAATCTCACCTAGATTACCGTGACCAATATCTCGTCGATTTGGGGAACCAATTCTTTTCACATCACCACTAGAAAATGGATTAATACTCATATTGTAGTAATGCATAAATCTCTTTTGGCTCTCACCTTCCATACCTTCTAGTGTTTGAGAATCAGATAATGGTCCTAAAGTTGCAATTGATAATGATTGAGATGCACCTCGTTGGAATAAAGCTGAACCATGAGCTCGAGGTAATAACCCCAACTCCATTTCGATATCTCGGATTTGTTCTAATCCTCGACCATCAACTCTTTTACCGGCTAAAATAGTCTCGCTCATAATTTGCTTTGCTACTTTATCGAAAATAAAACTAATTTGAATTTCTGTTAATTTCTCACCATAAGTTTCAGTAATCTCAGCTTTAATCAAATCACCAGTTGAATCATGCCAAATATTTTCAGTATCACTCAAAGCTTTACTGACTTTTGTATAAATATCTTTTTTAACAGTTTTTAATAATTCAGCATCAACACCTTCAGTCAATGAAGTGAAAGATTGTTTCTCTTTACCAACTTCTTTAACTAATTCTTGAATCATTTTAATAACAGGTTGAGCTTCTTTGTGAGCTAATTTAATAGCTTCAAAAACTCTTTCATCTTTAGCTTGTTTAGCTTCAGCCTCAACCATAGCAATTAAATCAGTTGAAGCAGCAACTAATACTTGTAAGGTTACTTTTTCAATATCAGCTAATGCTGGATTTGCCACTAATTGTCCATCTAATTCTCCAACTCGAACTCCAGCTAATGGACCTGCCCATGGTACTGAAGAAATAGCTAAAGCTGCTGAAGCTGCTGAAAACCCTAGAGTTGCAGGGTCATTAACTCCGTCATAAGACAAAACTGTCACCATAACTTGAACTTCATTTCGGAATTCTTTAGGGAATAAAGGTCGGATCGCACGATCAATTGCTCTACCAGCTAAAATTGATTTCTCTGATGGTCGGCCTTCTCTTTTAATAAATTTTTGTGGAGTGATTCGGCCAGAAGCATAATGTTTTTCAACATATTCAACAGATAAAGGGAAATATCCTGGATCTTCTTTAATTGGTTTAGTAGCAACAGTTGCTAAAACCACAGTTTCACCCCAAGTAGCCACCACAGAAGCATCAGCTTGTTGAGCTAACTTTCCAGTTTCTAGTTTTAATGTTCGACCTGATAGATCGATTTCTTTAGTAATAACTTTTTGCATTTTAATGTAATTTTGATTCTCTAGTCAGGATTAAAAAAGTTAATCTTTTTAAATGAATCATTTCGGAGATTTGGAAACTATAGAAGAGGTAATTAGTACTCTGTACTACTCATCTCTTTGTAATCCCCAAATCCACTATCTTTCAGATTATACCCTTATCCGTCGTAAGTTGCAACTAACGAGTCAAACCAAGCTTACCAACCACGGATTGATATCTCTCTGCATCTTTTTTCAATAAGTATTGTAGCAAGCGTCGTCGTTTATTAACCATTGATAACAAACCTCGGCGAGAGTGAACATCATGATTATGTTCTTTTAAGTGGCTAGTTAAATTCTTGATTTGTTCAGTCAATAATGCTGCTTGCACTTCAGGAGAACCAGTGTCTCCTTTGTGAGTTGAAAATTGATCTATTATATTTTGTTTTATTTTTGGGTCTAATGGCATCTTGTTTTCCTTGGACTGGCTTCGGTGCCCAGAAGCCTTCCTGAAACTACTGGCGTATCTTAACAAACTTTTTCACATCATGCAATACTCACCTGATCTTTACTGGGTATTTCTGCTAAAACCCACCAGAAATATGCCAAGATTATGATACTAACTGGTGTAAAAAACTGGACAGCCAACAACCCAACTAAACTAATAAACCAAACTGGTTTATCTTTGTTCCAATACTCCCAACCCGCTCTTCCAACTAACCATATAATTAGTAATACTCCAATAATTCCACCACTAGCCCACCACTGTAACCATAAATTATGTGCTGAATCGACAGTTAAAAATTGAATTTCTTTATTAGTTTCAGCAGTTCGATCTTTAAATGCTTTTTCAAAATTCTCAAATCCTACTCCTATTAATGGATTTTGTGCCCCCATCTCCCAGCTAACTCTCCATATCTGTGCTCGATTTTCTTGGTAAACACCAGGTTTCTCTAAAGTTAAATCACCGACTCTCAACACCAAGATTGTTAATAAAATAAATCCAATCGCCGAGACTGCCAGCATTGACCATCGCCACCAACGCCATTTCCAACCAATCCACCATAAAACCATTAATATCAATCCGTATACTCCACCTCTAGAACCACTAGCTATTACTAAACCGATCGCCAGTAAAACTCCAATCCATCGTCGATAACCTGATAGATACATCGTTAATGCCAAATAAAATAAACTACCAGCTGCTAAAGAATTTGGTTCTCCTAATACGCCAATAAATCTCCAACCTTCTCTCGGACCTATTAAGACAGCACTAACTGCTAACCCAACCAAACTAAACAATCCTAAATTACCCCAAGTTTTTGGTGATAAATTCAATCGTTCGCTAAATAAAAACCATGCTCCCAAAGCTAAATATATTAATTCTCCCTGCGGACGATACTGATTACCCCAACCACCACCCCCAGCAAAAAGATGAATGTAACAAATTCCCATAAGTCCTAAAAAAGAAATCCATTTCCATCTGGGAATAATTTGAAAAATTAATATCTTAGGCCATTGTCGAGCAGCCTTGAATAACTGAAAAATCACTAAAATAATTACTAATACTAAAAACACCCAGACCTTAGGTAATTCAAACGAACTAATACTAAAAGGCCAAACCACCCAAGTTAATCCAAACAATATTAATAATGTTACCCACTGATCCAAATTTAGCCTCACCATATTGACATTGTAAACTACCCCATGGAATTATTAACCTAACGTGCATAAATTAACTGTCCAGTTAAAGTCGAGTCAAGGATTTGGAATATTAGGTTTAATTGTTATTGGTCTGCTGCTGCTTGCTATCCCTTTAGGTATTTACTTAACTAGAACTCAACAACTTAATAAATCTAAAGCTTTTCAACCTGCACCTCTATCTGCCCCTGACTTAAGCATTA
>CAYTXH010000055.1:0-1547 GCA_964441115.1 uncultured Gammaproteobacteria bacterium
TCCAGAAATATGCCGATTCATACAACTGGCAATCCTTTGTTGATTCCCGTTGGTCCTAAAACATTGGGTCGAGTCATGGATTTATTCGGTGAAGATGCTGATGGATTAGGGCCGATTGATGCAGATCAAAAGCGACCTATCTATACCAAACCACCTACTTTTAATACATTAAAAAGTATGTCTCAAGTTCTAGAAACTGGACTGAAAGTTATTGACTTTGTTTCTCCCTTCTTGAAAGGAGGAAAAATTGGATTTATCGGAGGTGCAGGTGTGGGTAAAACTGTTTTGATTACAGAGCTAATTCACAATATTACTACTCATTATAATGGAGTTTCTGTTTTCGCTGGTATTGGTGAACGGGTTCGTGAGGGACAGGAATTGTTTCAAACTTTAGGTGAATCAAAAACTTTACCGAACATCTCATTAATCTTTGGTCAAATGGGTGAAAATGCTTCTATTAGGTTCCGTGTGGCTAGTGCAGCTGCGACTATAGCTGAATACTTCAGAGACGTTGATAAAAAGGATGTTTTGTTGTTCATGGATAATATTTACCGGTTCGTTCAAGCAGGTAACGAAGTATCGACACTGCTGGGTAATATTCCCTCCGAACAGGGTTATCAGGCCACTATGCAAAGTGAGCTAGGAACCATTCAAGAGAGACTTGTTTCCAGTAACAGTGGTTCGATAACCTCTGTTCAAACTATTTATGTTCCTGCAGATGATTTAAGTGATGCCGGTGTAGCCAATATTACTAGCTATATCGATTCAACCATTACTTTGTCACGATCAATCGCTCAAATGGGCTTGTACCCTGCTGTGGACTTGTTACAGTCCTCCTCCTCAATCCTGTCAACAGCCTCACTAGTCGGACAAGAACATTTTGAGTTAATCACTGAGTTCCAAAAAGTAATTACCCGTTATAATCAACTACAACGGATTGTCGCCATCTTAGGAGAAAATGAACTTTCCTCAGAAGATCAGTTCATTTACAATCGGGCAAAGAAACTAATGAATTATATGACACAACCAATGTTCGTGACGGAGAATCAGACAGGGAAAAAAGGCCAGTACGTACAGCGTCAAAATACTATACAAGATATCAAAAGGATACTAGATGGCCAATTAGATAAAGTTCCCCAGGAGAAACTGCTTTATATTGGTTCATTGAAAGATGCTGGTTTAATTAGCGCTTAATTATCATTATGTCTGCTCCAAAACATTTAAAGTTAAAGATTATGTCTCCTCGCGAAACAATGTTTGAAGGAGAGGTTTTAACCATTTCTTCAGTTAATACCACTGGCAAGTTTGATATTCTTCCCGAACACGCAAACTTCATAACTATCATTGAAAAGAATCCGATAGTTATACAACAATTAGATAAGACGTACAAAAAGTATGAGTTTCATGAAGCAATTATATTTAGCAAAGAAGACCAAGTCTTGATATATGCTGACCCAACAACTGGGGGTCCTCCAACTATTAATTAGTGTCACACCACCCTAAAACCGTCAATTAATATCTATGCAAATTAGTCATAGATATGATTT
>CAYTXH010000055.1:1557-4376 GCA_964441115.1 uncultured Gammaproteobacteria bacterium
TTTAATATTTTGCGATTTTATTGATGACCAGTATATCCCCCACCTTAATAAATACTTTTTCATAAACACTTGTAACAGTTGCCTGAACTAGATATTTTTAAGCTGTTTAACATACCCAATTTCCCTAACTAAATCGCCATCAATGTTTTCACAATCAAATCTCATAGTTATGAAAAATGAGTACTAAATCCTCAAAATATTGATGTCAAATTGTGTTCAAGAATCTTGACAAATCTATGTAAAACTTGGTACTTTTGAAGCTGAGCAGTAAGTTTAGCAGACGGACGAAGCAATGCCAAAAACTTCGTCAAATAAAATATCCTCTAATAATCAAATACAGCCCTCTACTGATACGAAGGAGTTTTCCTCAGAAATAGTTAAGATTGGCGATGCTGCCAAAATGCTGGGAGTGTCTATCGATACCTTACGACGATGGGAAAAGAAGGGACAAATTCAACCGATCAAAACTCCAGGCGGTACTCGATTATATGAAACTAAAGCCTTATCGGATTTTAAAGCCTTATCACAAAAACTGCCGACTATTAGCCGAGAAGGGAAAATTGATTTAACACCTAAAACGCCAACTAGTTTAGCTGATGAGGTTACGCCTGCTGGTCCTGCCACTAAAGAGTTGCTTCAGAATGGTTACCTTGGTAGTTTAGCTTATTCCAAATCTAATAAGCCTCAAGCTGAGGCAAATAATTTATACCAACAACTAAGCGATATTAGCCAACAAAGCAATACTGAACCTGCAACCATGACTACAGTGGCCTCTAGGCCTGACTCATCTGAGAGTATCAACCAGCCACAATTAGCACAATTCACTCAACAGACAATTTGGATCAATAATAAAAAATTAATCACATTAACCAGCCTAAGCATCCTGACTGGATTTATCTTATTGGTTACGGGCTTTATTACTGCGGGAATATTCGGATCTTACTATATCAATCCTGATAAAACAAAATCATTTTTTGCTAACAGCTATCAGGACACTACGCCCACTAGTTCGGTTGCTTTAGCTTTATCCCCCTTTAATAGTCTGGCAGTTGAAACGATGAGAGTATTTACTCCAAATAAAGTTAAAGAACTTGAACTTGATGAACCTGACTTAGGCATGAAAGTTGAAATCAGCACTGATGATATGAATTTACTTCAAAAAAATCTAGCTACCAGCCAAGTAAATAATTATGCTTTAGAGATTGGAGCTAAAACCTACATCAATAATGATTTGATCGTAAATGGCCCGACAAGCTTGTCAACTGCTAGTTCTAAAGATTTTTCTATCTCTGGTCAATTAGATATCCGTCCGAATATTGAGCAAATCAACCCAATCAAACTGATAACTATTGCATCAAATCAGGGGGTTGAACAAGCAAGCTTAGATTCAGTCGGAGGGTTATCGATTAATACTCTAACTTTAAATGGTGAGACTGTAACTGATTTAGTTGGCGCTGGATTAAGCGTCGTCAACGGTCAACTAACTAATAACTTAGCAGAGACTATTATCCCAATTCAAAGCGGTGGGACTGGTATAACATCTACTCCATCTAATGGCCAATTGTTAATTGGTAATGGTTCAGGTTACACCTTAGCCAATATTACTGCTGGAGATAATGTGACAATTACTAATGGTCCTGGATCAATCAAAATTTCTGCTTCTGGATCTTCTTCAAGTTCAACGAGCGGTGTTTCCGGATTAAACTCATTAACAGGAGACCTTACATTGGCTGGTGGAGGAATTAATTCAGTCACTACCGGCAGTGGAACAATCACAATTACTGGAACTGAGGCAGATACACTAGATTCTGTTACAGCTCGAGGAGCAACGACTTCGTCTAATATAACATTCACTGGCAATATATCTCAAACTGGATCAACTACTTTCTCAACAGGCACGGGAACTATCAATTTAAATGGTGATACTATAATTGCAGCTAATAAGGCATTCGTCGTAGGGAGTTATGCAGCGGATCCTGGTTCTCCTAGTTCGGGAACTATTTTTTATAATTCTTCTAGCAATAAATTCAAAATTGTAGAAAATGGTGTCGTTAAAATCCTATGTAACACTACTGATGCAGGGTGCGGTGCTGGGGGGGGATCAACAGCCATATCTTCTCTAACAGCAGCAGTCGCATCGAATAGCATTAATAATGCTGATTATGCTCAAACATGGAATTGGAATTTAGCAACAAACAATCAGATAGGTTTTACCTTTGGTGAAAATAGTGCATCAACTGCTACCGGTACTCCAGCAATTTTATCTGCCCAAACTCTAGCAAGCTCAACAGCAATTCCGCTTTATATCATTAATGCTGGAAATGGAACTAGTTTTAGAGTTGATGACCAGGCAGCAGATACTACTCCTTTTGTAGTTGCTGCTGATGGTAACGTGGGAATTGGGTCCACTCAACCTACAGCATCTCTGGATGTGAATGGCGCCGGTATTTTCTCCTCTACTTTGACTGCCAATACCAATGAAACAATTAATGGTCTAGATATCAATGCTGGTTCAATCTCAGATGTAGCTGGATATTCCCAAACTGCTGGAAATTTCTCATATGCTAACGCTGCCGGTGACTTCTCTATTGATTCTGATGCCTTCGATGTCTCTAATGCTGGAGTTGTCTCAGGAGTCACTGGCTATACTCAATCTTCTGGTAACTTTAATCTGACTGCTACCTCTGGAGCGATCTCTGCATCTGGTTTAGGTGCTTCATCTATCTCTGTCTCCTCTGCTGATCTTAGTTTGGCTACTGTTACCTCTGGTAATATTAATGCCACAACTGGTGCTGCTGCCGGATTACTAAATCTCTTAA
>CAYTXH010000056.1:0-2444 GCA_964441115.1 uncultured Gammaproteobacteria bacterium
TATTTGTCTCATTTTTGATACAATTAGCCTGGAGTTTCGTTCTGGAATGAGACAGTATTATAAGGACAGTTGGGTTCCAGACCTAGGTGCTCCGCCACTCACTAAAGCTACGGAGGATAAATCCTCTATTACTAAAAATTAAGGAATATTTGCTCTACCAATAAATGCACTGACAGGTTTTTCATAAACAACTGCCAGGCGATCTTGATAAACTACTGTCCAACCGTTTTCGATTAACTGATCATTAAAACGATTTTTGTTTGTCGAATTGATACCAAATGAAGCTGTTTGGTTATTTTCCAAAGGTGCAAACCATAAAATCTGATCAATCTGATATTTATCAGTAAATTCGTTGGTATCTGTTTTTCCACTGATAAAATCTAGATATTCTTCGTAAGCGTAAGCGGATTCATTAGTTGGTGATTGTTGACGACGCCAACTAAGCATTCGACCGTCTATAAAAACACGACGTTCTGGTAATTCATAAATTAGATAACCACCCCATTGATAAGGGTTAAATAAATTCAAAGATGAGGGATTTTGTTTTAAATATTGCAGTGCTTGAACTGGATAGTATTGATCCTCTGTTAAGCGAGATTGTTGCCATAGAAAATTACCAGTCTGAAACAGAACTAATCCGATAATGACTCCAGTAATAATTTTATAGACTTGATTAAATCTGGAGAGGGCAAAGGGAATATCTGTTAGGTTTTTGGTCAGACGCTGAAGTGCTTGGACAATAGTTGGCAAGGTGACTACTACCCATAACGGAACGTAGCGCTGACTATTTAAACTCATGAACAAAAGCATGCTGAATAAAAATAACGGAAAAAGTTTAAATGATGGTCGATATTTATAAATTAATAATAGTGATAAAGCTACTAAGATAATAAAGGCTAAATCATACCGATAAAGAATTGGCATCCACTCTACGATGGTAAAACGATAAGAATAATCACTGAGTTGCATCCAAATATCAGTCCATAATCTATAGCCATATGGATTAATCAAAGTAAGGAGACTGCTTAAAATCAGAATTATTATGTTTCGAAAATATTGTTTTGATAACAATGTAAAAAGAGCGACAATAATCAAACCAAAGACGAAGCTCCCATGAAGATTGGCCCAGATTAAAAATAAAACTGGAGTTAACCATGGACGTTTAATCAACAAAAAATTGACTAATAAACTAGTAAACAACCAGCTTAAGATTTGTGGTCTGATGCCAAAATATGGCAAAACAACTAAGCCGCTTAATAATAAAAGAGCTGAATATCCAACGGTAATCTTAGGAATAGCAAAAATCAGACTGGCTAATCCAATTCCAGCAAAAATGAAACCTGCAATAATTTGACCAAAATTGCTATCAAGCCAATATAAACTAATATCGGTTAACCATTCATGATTAATGTAACGAAAACTTGGCATTGAATAAGAATAAGGATCTAGTTCTGGAATGCCTTGCTCTAAAATATATTGTCCATTGCGCAGGTGCCAAGGATAATCCGGATCAAAACTATAAATGGCTGTAACCCAGAACAAACAGAATATAGCTATGGCGGCGACTATTAATGATGGCTTTATTGCTGAATTAACCATAAATATTCAGTGTTCCCTCCCCCACCGAGAATCGGAGATGGGGTTTCCTTTATCACTTTTAAATCAAGTGATTCGACCTGAACTTTAACTTGTTCCTTAACTTGCTCAGCTACTTCTACTGGTAAAACACCTTTAACTAATAATTTTTTATCTCCCTCATAATGAGGTTTTAATAGGGCGATAATTTGGCCATTTGGTTTTAAAAATTTTCGAACAATCGGGAGAATTAGTGACAACTTGGTCCAACTGGCATCAATTGTGATGAGATCAACTAACTCAGGAAACCCGGTTAATTTTAAAACATTTGTCCGCTCCATAACTTTGACCCGAGGATCTTGGCGAAGCTTCCAGGAAAGTTCACCGTAGGCGGTATCTAGGGCATATACTTTACTTGCTCCATGTTGAAGTAAACAATCAACAAAACCACCAGTGGAACAACCAACATCGAGAACTGTGAAGTCAGTCACATCTAATTGAAAGGTGTTCAGGGCGTGATTTACTTTGAAACCACCGCGGGAGACAAAAGTGGGTTCATCAGTTTGATTCTGCATAAATTTTAATTGCGCTTTCTAAGATTTGTTTATCTTTTTCAAATGTTAGTTTTTGGAGAGCTTCTTCTGGTGAAACCCAAATAACTTCTTCCATCTCCCAATCATGAACTGTGACATCTCCAGATAAGAATTTCATTACATACATGGTAATAGTTTTGTCTAACTCTCCTCTTTTCGGATGTTTAAAAATAAAATTCATCTCACCAGCGAGATCAATTATCTCACCGAGGACTCCAGCTTCTTCTTCCACTTCTCGAACTGCTGTAGTCATCGGGTGTGCATCGTTTTCAATTC
>CAYTXH010000056.1:2454-4247 GCA_964441115.1 uncultured Gammaproteobacteria bacterium
CCTTTTGGGAAAACCCAGATTTGATGGTTAGTTGGTCGACAAATAATAACCTGCCCTTGATCATTAAAAACAATTCCGCCTGCTGAGTGTTCCTTCTTCATGGCCTTATTTTAACGTTTAATGACAAAGGTTGCTACTATAGCTCTATTAGGCGTAAAATACGATCGTTGGTTATTTTTTATCACGCAAGCTTTTCTGGTTAATAAAGGTGCGAGTTATTGGCTGAGGATGTCATCCTCCGGTCTTCACAAAACACTGAGCATTTGATTAGATTTAGCTATAACTGACGATTTTGGTAGTTTAACTTTTCGTAAGTATCGATGGTTGTCCAAAATGTCAAAAATGCGCCCGTAGCTTAATGGATAGAGCATTGGATTGCGGATCCAAAGGTTGTGGGTTCGAGTCCCGCCGGGCGCACATGCAAAAACACGAATTTAATATTCCTTATACTTACGAGCTTCATGACTGCGTTGATAATGTTGTGCCGACATCAGAAAATTCTTTAATTGGTAATAATTTTCGTTTACTTAGAGTTGCCCACTACAGAAGTATAAAGATGACTATTGAGGGTGGTGAGTTTACGAAAGGTGAAATTTTGAATTTATTAAAAATTCGGAGCCGTCAGCCAGTGGATATTTTTCAACCGTATAAAAGGAATTTTAACGAGTAATGATAAGATTAGGTCGACCCGCTGAGCGGGACTCCGATCTTAGATAATTAAAAATAAGGTGAGGTCGCATAGTGGTCGAGTGCCATTGTTTCGAAAACAATTGTAGGTGTAAGCCTACCGAGGGTTCGAATCCCTCCCTCACCGCCAACACTAATGAGTGTTTTCCAGAGAGAAATATTTCTGTAAAAAGTCACCCCATTTGTCGATTAATGATTTTGGTGGGACTTCATGGAATGGTAGATAATCACCAATAATTTGCTTGATTTCGGCTTCGGTAACTGGTCCCAGCGGTAACATCAGTAATGATGGGAAACGATAGTAGGTGACAACATATAGGATTATATTTTGATCTTTTCTTTCTAGATAAAAAGAGTCTAAATCATGCCAGTGATAAAAGTGAGTGTGGTCAATAATGATGCCTTGAGTAGAGATTCGATACTCTATTTCCTCAGGCGGAAAGAAATTTAGAACTACAACTACAAACAGTAAAGCTGCGAGAGCTAATCCGAGTAAACTGGCATCAAAGAACGGACCTAATAAACCAACTAAAATAACCAATAAAATTCCCCAAGTAAAAAAAGATCGATCTTTTTTTCTATAAGGCCTAGATGGCGCCTGCCAAACAACTAAATCATGAATGGGATCATCTGGATGACCATTTAGTTGGAGTTCTGGAATTTGTGGATGGATTGGTGAATGCAATGAAGCAGCTTGAGATGGTAGTTCTAACTCAGGTTTAGGCAAACTGTGTGGAGCATTTAATAAATGCGGTGGAGTTAATAAATTTCTTTTAAAATACTTGGGCATGGCAGAGATCTTTCACTAAAACATGGTGAAGAGATACTCTTAGTTTAAGGTTTTGTCGACTGGGTGTAAAGTTTGGTGTAGATTTGTTAAAATGAGCAACGTTGAGGAGGGTTGCCTGAGTGGTTAAAGGAACGGTTTGCTAAACCGTGACGATGCAAGTCGTCCATGGGTTCGAATCCCATACCCTCCGCCAGATCAACATTTTGGACGACCTTAATCGGTTAAAAGATTTAATACTACCAAAATCGTTGGTTTTAAGATATAAATGCTTATTAGTTAGCGCTTAAAATCGTAAGGTTATTCGCGCCTTCGCGTA
>CAYTXH010000057.1:0-685 GCA_964441115.1 uncultured Gammaproteobacteria bacterium
TATCATTTGTTTCGATAACAGAGCGTAAAACAGGAAGTGCACTGATAAGTTTGGTAAATTGCTGGCGTTTGGTTTAACAGCTTGGTTAGGAACTCAAGCAGCGATTAATTTAGCATCTATGGTGTCACTCATTCCTTTGACTGGTGTGCCATTACCGTTTATTTCTTACGGTGGATCAGCATTGTTAGCTAATATGGTAGCGATCGGAATACTGCTTAATATCTCAAAGAGTCAAAAATAAATTATTGGTTTTGAGCAGCAGTTTCTTCTAATTTGATTAATCTTTGGCATGCTATGTGACCAATCACAAGAGCGGCGATGCCAGCACTTAAAGTACTTCCAGTTAAAGCTAAAACATTAGAGCGCTCAATAATTGCTTTTTTACAATTGTCATAATCATAAAAAGGATTTCGACTCGAATCACACCATAATGTGATTTTTCTTTCAGTGACTGCTAAAGACGGAGCAGTAAAAACAGCTGTTCCAAAAGAAAATGCGGCGAATAAGCTGGTAGTTGTCCAAATAGTTTTTAAAATTGGTTCTTCTTTTTTGAAAGTTTTTCTAGAGGATTCTAATTGAATTTTTTCTGGATTCCGCATGTAATTTTTTATTGAAGTAATTATTGAGACTCATTTTTTCGTCTTTTTGAATTTTCAGAAAGTGCAGCTAGTCGAATTGATAAAGT
>CAYTXH010000057.1:695-3972 GCA_964441115.1 uncultured Gammaproteobacteria bacterium
AGTTGTCCAAATAGTTTTTAAGAGAGGAGCTTGATTTTCTAAAGCTATTTTTGCTTGAGATGTAGTGCTTTTGTCCGATTCCATAAGCGTATATTAAGTTAACCCATAATTTATTGTAAGCGGGTATTTTAGCTTGTACTTAGAAATAGTATGATTGAAAGATGAAAGTGTTGATTACTGGGGCTCATTTTACGACTGCTGAGGCTGTAATTGATGAGTTTAAAAAGAAACCGGAAGTTGAAATAGTCTATGTTGGCCGTAAAACTACTCGTGAGGGTGATTCCACCCCTTCAGTTGAATCTCAAGTTTTACCAGCAAAAGGGATAAAATTTATTCCCTTAACTACTGGACGATTACAACGATCTTTTACTAGATATACCATTCCTTCTTTAATGAAAGTGCCTTATGGATTGTGGCAGGCGTGGCAGATTTTAAATAAAGAAAAGCCAGATCTGGTAATTGGATTTGGTGGATATGTAGCAGTTCCTGTAGTGGTTGCAGCTAAATTATTAAATATTCCAATTTTGATTCATGAACAGACTTTGGTGTCAGGAGTGGCTAATACAATTTGTGGCTGGTTTGCAGATAAAATAGCAGTTTCTTTTGATGCAAAATATCAATTTGAGAAGAGTAAAACTGTAATTACGGGTAATCCACTTCGTCAACAATTATTAAATAACGGTACTACACCTAAGAGTGTGGAAGCTATATTATCTGTTGCTGCTAAAACAAAATTACCAGTTATTTTAGTAACTGGTGGAAATCAGGGATCTCATCTGATTAATTTAGCGGTGGAGGAGGGTTTAGATAATTTATTAGAAAAAGCAGTAGTGATTCATCAAACTGGCGATTCTCAGTTTCAGGATTATGAGAGATTGAGTCAAAAGTATCAAAATAAACCAGGATATTTAGTGACTAAATGGTTATCAGCTGAGGAGATGGCAAGTGTTTTAAAATCAGTGGATATGATAGTCTCTAGGTCGGGAATCAATACGCTTTGTGATGCAGCTTATTTCGGTTTGCCGATGTTACTGATTCCGTATCCTTATGTTTCTAAGCAAGAACAATTGGTGAATGCAAAATATTTTGCTAAATTAGGAGCGGCTGATATCTTGGAACAATCAGAATTAAATAGTCAAAATTTATTAGTTAAGATTGATTTGATGCTAAATAAGTTACCGGAATGGAAAGAAAATGCTAAAGCAGCTAAAGTTGTCGCCCGAGTAGATGCTGCCAGTAAGATAGTCGAAGAAAGTTGGAAATTAATTGATAGATAAAACAATGAAATGGAAATTCTGGAAATCCAAACCAAAATTAGGAATAGTTAAAAATCTTGGTCAGGCGAAGATTTATCGTCCCAGAAAAACTGGAAATTCATCTTCAATAAATAAACGATCCAAAAAATCGGCCTGGCCGCAGATTTTTAAAGGCAGTAAATTTGCTTTATGGTTAAAGATCATTTTGATTGTAATTTTAGTTTTAGGCTTAGGTTTTTGGTTACTTAAATCTGATTTATTAGCAGTTCGAGAGGTAAATGTTCAATTTGTAAAATCATTTTGTCAGAATGAAACCGAGATTAGGCAGCAAATAAAATTGGATAAGCAAAATTGGTTTACCTTAAATACTTTAACTTTGACTGATGAAATGTTACAAAAAAATCATTGTTTAGAGCAGGTAATTGTTAAAAAAGAGTGGTTTAACCGCGTTGAAATTCGTTTAATTGGTCGTACTCCTGAAGCTGTAATGCAGTTGGTTCGGACTACACCGGGAATTGCTCAGCTAATTGATGTTGAATCCTCAGCTTCAAGTCAGACGGCAATTTTAGATTTTAGTGATCAAATTCAAGCTGAAGGAGATAATTTTTGGATAGATCGTTTTGGAATGATCTTTATGACTGAAGCTAGTCCAAGTAGTTTGCCTAAATATTTTATGGTTGATCGTGAATTAGTAATCGGAAAGTTTCTAAATTCGCGATTAGTTTTGGAGGGTAATAGAGCTGTGGTTCAGATGAATTTATTAGGTTTAGTGCCTAATTGGGTCAAAATTACTAAATATGATGTTTTGTTGGCCAAGATGAAAGATGGTTTGGAGGTAGTGATTGCTTTAGATGAGGATGTTTTGAGGCAGACAGCCTCTTTACAACTAATCTTGCAGAAAGCTAAAATTGATTCAAAGTCGATCAATCGGATAGATTTGAGGTTTGATAAACCTGTGGTAATTTACAAAAATAAATAGTAAGTTATTGATTAGGTACTTATAGAGCCCGAAAAATGGTTTTATGAGTAATCATCTAATTCTATTGATGACATCGATTGTGAAAATAGAGTATAGTAGAGTAGAAATTTATGGCTAAAGATAAAATTATTTGTGGAATTGACGTAGGCTCTTCCAAGATCGCAACTTTAATAGCTTCGTTAAGTGAAGATAATCGATTAAATTTAATTGGTGTTGCAGCAACAAATTCCCGTGGTGTTAAAAAAGGACAAGTTGTTGATATTGATGATGCGGTTCAAGCAATTACTGAGAGTGTAGAAAGTGCCGAACGAATGGCTGGTTGTTCAGTGGCTTCAGCTTTTGTTTCAATGGGCGGACCTCAAATCGAGAGTGTTAATCAGCATGCAGTTGTAGCTGTAGCTCAACCAGAAGGCGAAATTCGTGAAGGTGATATTGCCCGAGTTAATGATGCGGCACGAGCAATTGCTTTACCTTCTGCACGAGAAATTCTTCATGTGATCCCTCGGTCATTTACAGTGGATGGCCAAATGGGGATCCGTGATCCTATTGGGATGACTGGTGTGCGTTTAGAAACAGATACACATTTAATAACCGGTGCAACTACAGCAATGCGCAATTTGGCTAAGTGCGTCAATATGGTAGGAGTTGATGTTGATGAATTAGTTTTTTCAGGATTGGGTTCGTCAGAATCTGTTTTAACTGAAACAGAAAAAGAATTGGGAGTAGTATTGGTAGATATTGGTGGAGAAACAACCGATGTAGTTATTTTTGTCGATGGAGCAATTGCATATTCATCGGTAATTCCTTTAGGTGGACGTCATGTAACCTCAGATATTGCTGTGGGATTAAGAATCTCTTTGGAAGCAGCTGAATTATTAAAATTAAAATTAGCTCATGTTCCAAAACAGCCAGCTATGCCTGAGGGTGCTGAAAAAGAAACTCGAAAGAAAGAAGAAGATCTGTTAGATCTAAAGGCTTTAGGAATTATTGAAGATGGTCAAAAAGTTCCTCGTAAAGCTGTTGTTGATAGCATTATCAGACC
>CAYTXH010000057.1:3983-4203 GCA_964441115.1 uncultured Gammaproteobacteria bacterium
ACGGCTTCAGGAGATTTTTAAATTTGTTGGGAAAGAAATTAAGAAAAGTGGTTTTGGGGCTCAGATTCCATCTGGTTTAGTTATCTCGGGTGGAGCCTCAAGCACTATTGGTACTTTAGAACAAGCTAAATATATATTAGGTTTTCCAGCTAGAATTGGTAGAATCGAAGGCTTTATGGGGCTAACAGATGAAATTGAATCTCCCTCTTTCGCAGCGGCA
>CAYTXH010000058.1:0-4200 GCA_964441115.1 uncultured Gammaproteobacteria bacterium
AAGGTGGTAGAAAACCAGCTACTTTAGAATCAGGTGCTGTTGTACAAATTCCTTTCCATATTCTTGAAGGTGACATTATTAAATGTGACACAAGAACTGGTGAGTATTTAGAAAAAGTAAAATAGTAGCTAAGCTACTATTTTATCTTCTTTTTAGAAAAACTATTTTATCTTCTCCTATAAAATTCTCATGCATTATTTCAAAATCTATATTTATTTCATTTAATGCATTATTTCCCATTCTAATTTTTGGACTAATTAGTAAAATAATAAAATCTATTTTCTCTTTTAATTTATCTAGTAAATTATACGTTCCTTCTACCATAACAAATTTATAATCTAGCAATTTAAACAAATCATCTGATATTAAAACTTTTCTATTTGGTACTTTAAAAAGTGGAATGTTTTTATCAAATATTTTATTCTTACTATAAATTAAAATATCAGGATTATTACCTAGTATATATCTTGCATCTAAAGTAGGCTTATCTATTCTTACGGTATTACCACCAATTACCAAAAGATCAATTTTATCTCTTAATGTATGTACGTATGCTAATGCCCTATTTGAAGATATTTTTCCATCAATAGAACCATTTAGAGTTTGTGCCATTTTGAAAAATATAGATGTTTTATTTTGCCATGATATAAATGGTAATAATAGGTTATATCCTTCTTTTTCTAATACACCAAGACGCACATCAATATTTTGATTTAAAAGAGTCTCTAGACCACCTGATGCAATTTTATTTGGATCTTTAACACTAACAATAACTCTTTTTGGTTTTAATACACTTAACAAATTAGCACAAGATGGTGTTTTACCAACATGATTACATGGTTCTAATGTTACATATATTTCACAATCATTAAAAAAACCATCATGATTTTTTAATAAAAAATCATGAATTTCATGGGATGATTTAAGAGTTCCGATTACTGAATTTTTATTCTCATTCAAGAATGCTTCTTTTAGTGCATTAACTTCAGCGTGAGGCAAACCAGATTCTTTATGTGCTTCAATAGATAAAAGCTTATCATTTTTTACAACAACACAACCAACCGCTGGATTAGGATAAGTTAAAAGTTGATACTTCCAAGCTTCATCAATAGCTAGTTTCATATAAAAATTATCATCTATTTTCATAATAAATATTCACTTATGTTTAATTTTTGGAAGAAGTATATATTAAGTAGTTTTAATTGGCGTTAAAATAAATAGAAGAAATATCTCTTCTATTATTTTCTTACCATTCGAAGTATGTAGCTGCTGCTAAAATTGAATCATAAGTAAGTTCTTCATCACCAAATTCAGTTTTAACAACTATTTTATCATTATCAGCAAATATTAGTTCACCTTTATAAGTTTCAGTAGCAAAATCTTTTATTTTAACTTTTTCACCAATTGAAGCTATAAAATGTTCTTTTTTTCTAAGTTTTCTTTCAATTCCAGGAGAGCTAACTTCAAGTATATATTCACCAGACATTGGCTCATCAACGTCCAAAATTGGAGAAATCATTCTTGATATTTCAGCACACTTATCTAAACTTATTCCACCATCAGCAGTTACTAAAACTCTAAATATATTTCTATCATGTTCTTTTGTTGTAGTAATATCATAAAGTTTAGCACCTAGACTCTCAACAGCTAATTTAATTGATTCTTCTAAATTCATTCTTCTTCACTTTTTGTTTTTCTTATTTGAGCAAATAATGCTTCAATATTTTTTGATTTTTCTAATGATGTATCAACTAAAAATGTAAAGTTAGGACACTTATACCAACCTGTACTCGCTAATATATGTGTTTTTATTCTACCATTTGCTTTATTTAATGAAGCGATTACTTCTTTAATTTCTGTTTTATCATAATCTGAACCGTCAAAATAAACAATTGCATCATATTTACCATTTTTACAATTAACTGCTGTTATTGGTAAAGAGTTTATTTTACTATCATATAAATCCGCACCCGTCTCCCGGTCAGGAGGCAAAACAGTGTCTCTGGCGACAATACTGTGATACATCAATGCAATCATTTCACAACCTCAGTCCATAAAGTAGGCTTAGCCTGACTCGATGCCAAACTTCCCCCTCTAAGGCGTTCAAATCCTAAGGGGTAATAGCCGTGTTCAGTTAGATCTTTATAATTAAAAACTTTGGGCGACCAAATATCACCTAAATTAATACCCCCCTCAGCAATAATACTTCCATAACTGACGGATGAATCTTTGATTTGGTCAAAAGTCGCCGTCCCATTAGTATACACCATCCCATAGTGAGTACTGGCCGCACTCACCGTTTCTTTATACCCTTTCCAAGCAATAATATTTAATTGGGAATTGGGTGGTTGGTATCCGGATTGATTAAAAGTAACCGTCCCTGTTGAAATGACGGTTAAATGCTGATTGGGCTCAACGATCGTATTAGAATTAATTATGACGTCACCTGCACCATCTGATTTTTCGACATACACAATTTTCTTTCCTTTTAACATCTCAGCATCAAGCGTAACGCTACTGGCATCTTTAATATAAAGCACTTCATCCGGGGAATAACCACTAAGCATTTCTTGATTATTCGCCATGAAATTTCCTAAATCAGAAACAGCCGCATTCTGAGTGGAAGGCGTGTAGGACAATGAGGTTAATGCCGAATCCACCCCTTGAATCACATCTTCAAATACCACATCTGCATTGGTCGATGAGCCTCCAATTGTTGAAGCCACCCGTGTTTGACCATTCACCATGGCCACGGTTTTGTCACCCGTGATTGAAATTTGACCACTTGTTGTTAGTGTATTTTTAAATGCTTCTGGCGTATTCGAGGGATAAACTATTTTGATTGTGCGCTCAATGGCACCATAAATTCCTTTTGATGTCACTGAATACGTTGTTGGCCTTGAAACATCTTTGGTTAGAATAATTTTACCATTGCCATAATCGATCTCTTTGGTTAGCACATCGTCGAGCATTCCTGGATTACCCATATACATATTAACCCCTGCCTCCGCAATCCAAAAAGCAGCCGTTGAATGATACATTCGTTTGGCACTATTCAATTCATTAACATTAGCTGTGGCAAAACTAATCGACAATGCAATTAAAACATACATGACGACAAGAGCTAGAATTAAAATGGACCCACGTTTATTAGTTAATCTTTTCATGCGCACTTTGCAAAAATAATCCTGTTTGAGCCCTTAAGGCAATTTTCTGTTTAATCGAAAATTTCTTTGTTAACCCTGAGGTTGCTTCAATGATAATTTCTTGATCGGTTGGATAAATAAAATTTAATCCTGTAATTTTGTAGGCCAAGATACGTTCTTGATTATAATTTTGACGAACAACATCTCCCACACCAAGCTCATTACGCGTAAAAGAAATTTTAACATCCCCTACTGAATCAAGTTTAAATGTCAATTGAATGGCATTCTTATCTTTGACAATAAAAATATTTCTCGCCTCACGTAAATCTTGAGTTAAAGAAATGACCAAACGTCGCAGCTCATTCTTGGGCATAATATTCTCAGCATAACTAGCCCAAGCCCTTTGACTCAACAAAAACATGGAATAGATACTCGCTATCATCACTGTAAATATGGCGAGCGTGATTAATGCTTCAATAAATGTAAAGGCATTGCGATTATTGGTCATCATCGATAGAGCACTGTTTCTAACGTAATTTCATTAATGGGTGATTTGGTTTGCCACACTACCTTGACGGTTATATCCAAAGGATTTGCCTGTGGATTCTTATAGCTCACTTCAACACGTTCATTAGATAACTGGGTCATTGCTTGCTGGGTGAGCCAAGCATTCCAATCGCTTGATTTGATATCAAACGTTGTCTTTTGATTTTGCGTGCGTCGTGGCTAATGTCACTTCCCAGGAATTCTCAGTGGAATGAATGGAATTGATAAAAACAGTTAATAATCCACAGAATCCTGTTAAGAGCAAGAATGAAGCAATTAACAACTCAACTAAAGTGACACCTTGTTTGGAGGTTACATTCATGATGAAATTGGATTTAACTATTAATGTAAATACTTAAGGGCGGGATTTAAACCCGCCCTTAAGTATTATTAACCTATGATACTACACCCACTTATTTTTTGGTGAAAAATCTCATCCAATTTGGCTTCTTTGTGGTTGTTGGTTTAGCTGTTGTTGTTGGTGTAGTTGTCGATGCTGGTGATGTTA
>CAYTXH010000059.1:0-4196 GCA_964441115.1 uncultured Gammaproteobacteria bacterium
TAAGAGTATAAATTTTTTCAACTAACGTCACCTCCTTTCTTAGATTTATCATTTGCTAAATAAACAGCGTAGTTTTCGAAACTTTCTTGGCTATTTCCCCAGTATACTTGGTATTGCATTAACCAATTTTGGAGTAAAAGTATGGTTTCTTTATTGAGAGTTAGAAAATTGACTCGACCAATTTTTTTATTGAGGGTGAGGTTGGCGGATTGAAGAATTTTTAGATGTTTATGGATGGCTGGTAGTGATAAATCACGCAATTGAGCTAATTGAGATATCGAATGGGGGTGTAAACCAAGTACATAAATTATTTCACGGCGGTGCTTATTGGCCAGTGCTTCGAAAATTAAATCTAAATCTTGAGGTTTATTTATCATAATACTTAACTTATAAGTTAAGTATAGTATAAATACTCGAGTTTTGAAAGTGACTGTTATCCCAAATTGTAAAAATGACTTTTTGACGATACAATGTCTAAATGCCGAAAAAAGCTGAAACCCCGATTGATCCGATCGATGAATCTAATCACGTTAGCAAGTTAAATTGGTTAAGAGCTGCTGTGTTGGGTGGTAATGATGGAATTGTATCTATTTCGGGATTAGTCTTAGGAGTAGCTGGTGCTCATAATTCGACCACTATAATTTTTACTGCGGGATTGGCTGGTGTTATTGCTGGTGCAATTTCAATGGCTGCTGGTGAATATGTGTCAGTAAGTAGTTCCCGTGATACAGAGAAAGCACTTTTAGAAAAAGAGAAGTTTGAGTTGGCTAATAATCCAGAGAAAGAATTTAATGAGTTAATAGCTATTTATAGAAAAAAAGGTTTGTCTGAGAAAACCGCGCGACAAGTAGCTCGGGAATTGACAGATCATGACCCAATTAAAGCTCATTTCGACGCAGATCTAAGAATTGATCCTGATAACTTAACTAATCCATGGCATGCAGCATTTGCATCTGCTGGGGCTTTTTTAACTGGTGCGTCATTACCGATGTTAGCGATATTATTACCACCGGAAAATATTCGGATACCGGTGACATTTATTTCGATGGTAATGGCTTTAGGGCTAACTGGATATTTAAGTGCGACTGTCGGTGGAGCTAATCGCTTAAAAGCGATGCTAAGAGTAATGTTCGGCGGATTATTAGCAATGGCGATAACGTACGTTGTTGGTTATATGTTTGGTGTATCTGCTGTTTAATTGTTTGGTATGTTGAAATCCAAATTTCTTAGGTATAAAATAAATTTATGCAGTTAAACCTCTTAGCAATTGCTCTCGCTACTATCGCTCAATTTATTATTGGTTTTGTCTGGTATGGTCCATTATTTGGCAAGTTGTGGGGGAAGATCCATGGTTTTGATAAATTATCCAAAGAAACCCAAGATAAAATGATGAAAGAGATGGGGCCATTTTATTTTGTCCAACTAGTAATGACAGTTGTGACTTCAGTTGTATTAGCTATTTTTATTACTTATTTGCCACTTGATTGGAATGTCTTTGCTTTGGCTGGCTTTTTCTGGATCGGATTTGTAGTTCCGACTCAGGTTGGAGCAGTTATCTTTGGTGGTACAGAGCCAAAGTGGATGTTACAAAAGATTGCTGTTCAGGGTGGAGCTTCGTTAGTTTGTTTAGAAACAGCTGCATTTATCATTAAACTCTTCGTTTAATTCATTTAAGTTTTATTTCACTAATATATTGTATGATTATTTCATGGCAGATAATTCTGAGGTGAAAGCATTTGAAATTGAAGTTGATGGTAAATTATTAGATTATCGTATTCCTGGTAAAGTAAATTTGGAGCACGTCAAAAGTACCTTTGCAAGTAAGTTTCCATTGAATAACTTAAGACAACAGTCACGACACGTGATTGGTGAAACCGAAATTGATGGAGTTCCCGCAATATTTAAATTAGCGACATCGGAAGGAATTAGTTATTTAACAGAACACGAGGCTGATTGGAATAATCAGTTTAATAGAATTTTCTCTAGAAATAAATCTAATTTTTGGGTGCCGATTAATTTAGTAAGTGGTTATCATAAAAATGGATTGTATTATATGGTGACTGATCGTTTTGAAGGGGAACTTTTAGCGGATAGTCCAGATAAGGTTAATATTTCATTTCCGGAAAAACAGATAGACCAGATCATAGAATTCGCCAATACTGTGACTGAGATTAATCTGCAACCTGCTGACTCGGAGATTGATCATCAAGCTTTTTTTAGACAAAAGCTAAATGGTTGGGAACAAGCTATTCCTGAAACGGTTCTAGAAACTTATCAAGTAAATAATTTAACAGCAATTGCTGAAAAGGGTAGTAAATCATTGATGAAAAAAAGTCGCCATGGGGATTTTACTCCCTGGCATATTTTTGATTTGGGCAATAATAGGTTGGGTTTAATTGATGGTGAGCATGCGATGGCCGAAGGCGTTGAATATTATGATATAGCTTATTTTGTTCAAAGAGTATATGTGATTAATCAAAGTCCTCAAGTTGCTGAACATTTGTTAAGTAAGTTAGTGAATAATGGTTTTGATCAAGGAAAGTTACAAACTGTTTTAGCAGCCAGATGCGTTGGCGGATATTTGGATGAGTCATTTAAAGAAAAACCTGATTACAGTTGGTGTCAGAGATTTCAGAAATTAGTGCTGGAATTGGGTGAATAAGGTAAAATAAGCCCATGTCAGAAAGTATTATCAACTGTGTTCAAGAATACAGAATAAAATTAAAGATTACTCAGGAAGAATTAGCTCAGGCAGTTGGGGTAACGCGTCAAACGATTATAGCAATTGAGAAAAATAATTATACGCCCTCAGTGTTGCTAGCGATGAAGATTGCAAGTTTTTTTAAGATGCCAGTAGAGAAATTGTTTACTATTAGTGAAATTTGTTAAAGTAAAGATATGATAATCGAAATAATCAGCGCCTTAGTTATATTAGCAATCGGAATTTTGTTTTTAAATCCAGGAAATTTAAGTATGCCAGATACAATGACCTCGATGTTGATTTTAGGGATGATTGTGGCTTTTTTAACCTTTGCCGCGGTGATGTTTCGGGAAAAAGCTTCGGATGAGCGGGAAACTTGGCATGTGTTAGCGGCTGGTCGAATTTCCTATTTAGTTGGTGTAGGAACGATCATCATCGGTATTGGACTCCAAGCTTTAAAGCATGAAATCGATCCTTGGTTGGTAATTGCCTTATGTGCCATGGTCTTGGCTAAACTGGCTTCAAGAATCTATTCCAGATACAAAATGTAAAGTCTACTTGACATTTATTTTCTTATCATTTAGGATGAATTTAATGATGAAAAATTCATTTATTTTACCCGCAGTAATTATTGGCTTAGTTGTAGTGGCGATTGCTGGATACTTTATGTTCCAACCTAAAACAGTAATGGTGTCTGAAGACAAGATGGTGACTGAGTCAATGACTAAGGATGATTCAATGATGAAAATGGATCCTCAAGCAACTGCTGAAGCAATGATGGATCAAAAGATGTCTGATGAATCCATGGATAAGATGGATATGATGAGTAATACTGGGTATCTAAGTTTTAGTTCTGATGTTTTAGCTAAGACTGCAGCAAATAAGCGAGTGTTATTTTTCTATGCTAGTTGGTGTCCTACTTGTAATGCAGCAGATGCTAATTTTAAAGCAAATTTAGATAAATTACCTCAAGATTTAGCATTAATCAAAGTCAATTATGCTGATCCAGAAACAGATGCAACTGAAAAAGAACTAGCCAAAAAATATGGAATTACCTACCAACATACTTTTGTTCAAATAGATGCAGATGGTAAGGAATTAGCAAAATGGAATGGTGGACAAATTAACGAATTGTTAGCCAAGATTAAATAATCAGATGATAGTGCTTGTTTTATTTGCGTTTTTAGCAGGGTTGGTGACAATTCTTTCGCCGTGCATTTTACCGATTTTACCAGTGATTTTAACTTCGAGTATTGGTGGCGTCGAGATCGGAAAATCTAGAGCCTACGGTGTGATAACCGGCTTTATTCTTAGTTTTACTTTCTTCACATTATTCCTTTCTACTATTGTTCGATTAAGTGGGATACCTGCTGATTCTTTGCGAATTATTTCAGTAGTTGTAGTTGGATTATTTGGAATTAGTATGTTAACTCCGCAGTTACAAATCTTTTTAGAAAAGCTATTTTCTAAATTGTCGGTGTTAACTCCGAAAACA
>CAYTXH010000060.1:0-4107 GCA_964441115.1 uncultured Gammaproteobacteria bacterium
CGAGGATGTTAATGTTTTTTTGTTTTATCTTTTTTGTAATACCAGAAATTGCCGACTTGTTTGTACGGTTTCCAGTTTTTGAAATGATAAGTTTGAGTGATAACTTTGGCTCCAGGTTTGAGTTCTATTTGAAGTTTTTCCTCTAGTCGATCAACTGCTTGTTGTAATAAATAAATAAAAATTACATCGGCGGGGTAATAATTACGGTCGAAAACATTGCCATGTAGAAAGTGGGTATTCTTTAAACCCATGTGACGTGCTGAGAATCGTGACATCCAGATTCTAATCCAGGATTGTTCAATGCCATAGCTATTTGCTCCAAACTTAGCAGCCTCAAGAACTACTCGACCATCACCCGAGCCTAGTTCATAGAAATTCTGATCTGCTTTCAAATCAGATTCTTTAAGCGCATCTTTAATTTTGTATTGTTTAGTGCGGACATATGGGGCGTCGGTTCCAGCAAACCAGGAGAGTCCTAGAAAAGACAATATTAATGCGATAAAGGTAAAGATATTTACTTCCATAATTTATTTTCCGAGTAATTTTAACAAAGTGATTTTTAATCCAGTAGCTTGATCAATTAAGTTAAATAAATAATAGAGTGGGGTATTAAAAATTAAATCATATGTCCCAACATACTCAACTAATTTACCCCCGTACCCTTGTTTAAAGCGATGAAAACCTTGCCATGGATCTTTTGGATCAGCATCTGGTCCAAGGGCTCCCCAGAGATCAAATTGTTTTAATTTTAAACTTTTACCGTAAAGAATTGCTTCCCAAGCCACTAAGTTATTGGCCATAACTTCACGATGTAGACTACTTGATCCACCATATGGATAATAAAGTTTGTTTTTAAAATGGACCAACATCCAACTACTGAGGGGTTTGTTTTCATAGTACCCAACTGCAACTTTAGCCATTTTTTTAGATTTTAGAAGTTTCCAAACAGTTCGATGATAGGTTTCATTGTGGCCGTGATATCCTTGTCGCTCGGTAGTTTCAAAATACAATTTTAAATAATCTTCAAAGGCTTTATCTTCATCGGTTATTTTGACTGTAACGCCTTTTTTCTGAGCGAGTCTTAAGTTGTATCGGGTTTTTTGATGTAATTGAGCTAGTAGTTCATCTTCTGTTTTTGTTAGGTCTAAAACGAAATTGAACTTGGTAAATAACGGTTTTGGAGATAATGAAAATTGTGGATGAACTGAATAATTCGGAGTATCAGCAGGAATATCTGGTTCAACTTTAATAAATAAGCAGTTATGTTCTTGGCCAATGAGAGTCAAAGCTTCGGCTAATGATTTGTCGGGTAATGGACCTTTTGGCAAATAACCGACTTGAAGATTCAAAAGAGGGATTTGGTGTAGTGTTAGTTGAAAAGCTGTCACCATTTTCCCCTTTTTAAAGATGCCATAACGAAGTACGGGAATGCCCATCTGAGAGCGGAATTCGCCCCATTCCCAAGATTGTATGACATGAGTTACTAGTTGGTTATATTCACGTCGATTCTTTTCTTTAAGTAGCCGTAGATCAATTGCCATAGTCTCTGCAGACAGTCTACTAGGTGAAGAGCAAAAGTGAAAGCGGGGAAACAAACATAAGAACACAATTACTAACTTATAGTCTTTACTTATATATCATTTTATGCTAATATACTTTTATGACTATTCGTCAGTTACTATTAATCATCGTTGGAGCTCTCATTCTAATTAGCTTTGTGACAGCTCTAGTTTTATTTATCCGAAGTCGTTCAGCAGCTAAAGTTAATGTTGTTCCATCACCTACTCCTGTTGTTCAAGAGATGCAATTACCTGTAACAACTCCAACTGAAACTACTCCAGTTAATGGTTTAGGAAAAACACATTCAGTAAATGGAACTGTTTTTAGCTATCCAACTAATTGGGGTTTATTAACTTGTACTAATTCAATGAATTTTGAATTAGATCCATATAGTAACCAAGATTCAAAAGTTGCTTGCGATGTAGCTAAAAAGCCAATTACTGTTATCGTAAATGGTCCAGCTTGTCAGGGTGGAGTTATTGCGAATATCGAAGGTACTCAAGTAATGAGAATTCAAAAATCAGTTGAAAATGGAAAAGTTTACCAATGGTGCTTTAACCACAATGGTCGACAATATAATATTAGCCATCGAGTTTCAAATAATGGTCAACAAGGTGTCAGTGCTGATGATTTCTCAGCTCAAATCGAAGAAATGCTAAAAGTATTTCACGCTTCAAATAATCCAACTAAATAATTTATAGGGCGGGTGCTTTGTCTATCAGATAAATATCAACAAATCGAGCGCTCCAGCCGGCAGTTCGAGCATCCTCAAAACCAAGATCGATAATATTTCCTTTAATAGCTCCTCCAGTATCTCCTGCAACAGCTTTACCATAGCCTGGAACATAAACATTTGATCTTAATTTAATGACTTTAGGATCGACCGCAATGACTCCTTTACCAGCTCTCATACCAATAGCAGTCCATTCGTCACAGCCATTACAATGGGAATCATAGTGAGTGGCGTATACACGCATCTTTCTCCAGTAACGAATTTCACCTTCTGGGGTACTTAAAGTACGCCAAACAATTTTTGTGCCTCTGGAGATGATTTTATCTACGGGATCAATAACTTCAGTTGAAACGATTTCTCGGGAATATTCTGTTCCCTCATAAACAGTTATTTTGATGACTTTAGTCCTTTTGCCATCACTGCCTTCTTCAATCACTTTTTCTTCCCCGTATTCAGTTTCGGGATCATCTTTATAAATAATTTCTTTTTCTAATTTAACTTCTTCTGTTTGGAGTTTTGTTCCGAAACGACTTTCTGTTTGAATAGGCTGGGCTACGGATAAGATTTCTTCAGGTGTTTTTTCTTCAGCGGCTACAGCCGTAACTAGCTGAATTTTTGGAGTATAAATGGTGGCTAAACCAATAATGATTATGGCTATTAAGATTATGAATCGTTCGTACATATGATTACCACCGATCGAGGTATTCATCTGATTTTTCGTAATAGATATCTTCGTCGAAACTGTCTCGATAATCAAGTTGTTTTTCCAAAAGATGCTCTGGTATAGCGGCGATAAATCGAGAAACTAAATTATTGGAACGGCTTCCAAAATATAGGCGTGAACGAGTATAGGTTAAGAATAGCTGTTCTTTGGCGCGAGTAATACCAACATATGCTAAACGGCGTTCTTCTTCCATTTCATCAGGATTAAGCATTGATCGGGAATGAGGGAATAGACCTTCTTCCATTCCAACAAGAAAAACGATTGGAAATTCTAATCCTTTTGAAGCATGAATAGTCATTAAAGTAACCATCGAGGATGTATTTTTATTGCCATTGGCATCGGGTAATTGTTTGTCTTGAACTAACGCAACATTTTCCAGGAATTGATCGATTTGAGGAAATTCTTCGGCAACTGATAAAAGCTCTTTAACGTTTTCAATCCTTGATTTACCTTGTTCGGAGCCGTCTTCTAAGTAATTTAAATAGTCAGTAGAAAGTAAAACGACATCAAGAATTTCACGAGTAGTTGGTTTAGAGATAGTTGCGGTCCCATCTTCTTGTTGAAGTAAGGTTTGTAATGGAACAACGGCATCATAAAAGCGAAGAGCTCGACCTTTGCCAATTTTTTCAATTCTTTTTTTAGCGATGGAGTCACTGGGATTAGTAACAAGTCGAAGATATGAGAGAACATCTTTGATCTCTTTTCGTTGATAGAATTGTAAACCACCAATCAATTGATAATGAATACCAGTTTTAAGAAATGCTTCTTCAAGACTTCGAGATTGAGCGTTGGTTCGATAAAGAACGGCGAAATCTGATAATTGATAGTTTTTATTTGATAGTTCGCGAATTTTTTCAATCACATACATTGCTTCATCAACTTCGGTTCTGGCTTGAAATGGGGTGATTTTAGCTCCAGTGTGTTTGTCAGTCCATAACTTTAAAACAGGATGGCTTTTGTTTTCAGAAATAATAGCGTGGGCGGCATCTAAGATGATTTGAGTAGAACGATAATTTTGTTCTAAATGAAAAACTTTAGCTTGAGGATAATCTTTTTGCTTCAATCTCCATCTGGCTAAAGCAAGGTTTGG
>CAYTXH010000061.1:0-4034 GCA_964441115.1 uncultured Gammaproteobacteria bacterium
TTTGAAAATTGGGAAAGTGAGTTTCTGCAAATGTGGGCGTTAGTTATATTAACTATATTTTTGAGACAACAAGGTGCTTCCGATTCTAAAAAACTTAAAGGAAAAGAGGGCGTGGATACTTCGTCTCGGTATTCTTTAATAAAAAGTTTTTCGACAGGTAAAAATAGAATAAAAGTACTCTACCAGTTGATCTATTCGAATTCTTTAGGAATGGCGTTGTTAATAATTTTTATTATTTCATTTATCTTACATGGAATTACGGGTGTGAATGTTCATAACGAAGAGGCTAAAGTTCATAATGAAGAACAAATGTCTCTTCAAGAATATTTTATATCCTCTCAATTTTGGTTTGAATCATTTCAAAATTGGCAAAGTGAGTTTTTAGCTGTAGGTAGTCTTCTTATATTATCGGTTTTCTTAAGGCAAAGAGGTTCACCAGAATCAAAACCCATTGGTGACCCTAATAAAAAGACTGGTGAGTAATACTTATGAATTTATAAAAGCGAAGAATTGAATTCCCACCGTTAAATATCTTCATCTTTTCTATTCTGAAAAATCCCAGGCACGACGAGCTGTTTTTATTGCTCGCTATTTGAAGCTTTAGCGAAAGATAGTACCCCCAGAGGGACTCACCTCGGTAAACTCGGTGTAAACTTCTCGTCCCGAGGTGCTTTGTCTCATATTACTCGCATTGAGCGAGTACACGAGCCGAAATGTACCCCCAGAGGGACTCGAACCCCCGGCCAAAACGTTAGAACCGTCTTGCTCTATCCACTGAGCTATGGGGGCGTGTTGGAAAAAGGTCTTTCCACACATGTCCCTATGGTACATGTCAGCTGTATTATACCTGTTTTTGTCCAATAATTGTTAATTTAGTGTTAATAATAATGATTTTATGGCTAAAATAGAGAGTCGAGACTTGTATTTATGCATATTATTTGCAAAAATAGCAGAGATGGAAGCGAATGCTTTCTTCGACGCGCGGGTGTAATTCAGTGGTTAGAATGCCACTTTTCCAAAGTGGACGTCAGGGGTTCGAGTCCCCTCACCCGCTCCAAAATAGTAGAGGTATAACTTGTCGAAATTTTCCCATCAGCCTGATGATTATCAATGTCCATTCTGTAAATTAATTCGTGGTGAGGAAGATGAGATCAACACCAAAGATCAGATTGTCTATGAAGATGCTGATACTTTAGCTTATGTTTCTCCAAAATGGTGGATAAATAATCCAGGAAATGTTTTGGTAGTTCCTAAGCACCATACTGAAAATATCTATTCCATATCAGAAGAGGAGATTGCAGCGGTATATAAAACAGCTAAGAAAATTGCGGTTGCGATTAGGGAGACTTACGATTGTGATGGAACTTCCACTCGACAGCATAATGAACCAGATGGAAATCAGGATGTCTGGCACTTCCATGTTCATGTTTTTGCTCGATTTAAAGATGATCAGTTATATCAAAATCATGACAATAAGCGGTGGGTAACAAAAGAGGAACGGCAAGTCTATGCTGATAAATTAAAGAAATATTTTGCCAACAGATCAGAGAAGTAATTATTACCAGTTTTTTGTTTTTTAAGGTATCATCAAGTAATCCTAGATTATGAATAAATCATTAATTATCACTGTGGGCGTAACGATAATTATTATTTCTCTGGTAATGGTGTTTTTTGCCCCAAAGAAACAAATTACAACTGAAGAACAGGTTAAAGCGCCACCGCCTCGAGAAGTATATATTGGTGCTTGGACTGGTGGTTTTTGGGATAGTCAGACTAAAACATTAGATGTCAGTACCCAATTAATGTTTGAAGAATATATGGGTAAGAAGATGGCATTTGCTAATATTTATGCGGGTTGGGCATATTTGGCAGATCCTGATTTGCTAATAAAATTGAACGAAATTTATAGTAATCGCTGGACACCAATTATTAGTTCAAATCCATCATTTTTTGATGAATGTAAAAACAACGGTAAATCGCTTTATGAAACCATTGGCAGTGGTAGCTGTGATGGATATTTTAGAAAGGTAGCTGCAAATTTAAGGTCTTATAATAAGCCTATTTTCTTACGTTTTGCTTGGGAGATGAATCATCCAAATATGTATTGGAGTGTTGATAAGGTGAAGAGTAAACCTGAAGATTTCATTGCGGCATGGAGAAGATTTCATACAGTCATGAAAGAGGAGAATGCTAATAATGTAATTTGGGTTTTGTCATTTAATACTTCTAATTCAAATACTATTCCTTATGCCAAACTTTATCCTGGAGATGATTACGTAGATTGGGTAGCGATTGATGGCTATAACTGGGGGACTGCCAAAGAGTGGAGTGGCTGGACTAGCTTTAGTGGCGTGTTTAAAAAATCTTATGATGAGTTAACGAAAATAACTGATAAACCTTTGATGTTATCTGAGGTAAATACGGCCTCTGAAGGGGGAAATAAAGCCGAGTGGTTGAAAGATATGCTAGATGTTCAGATTCCTAATTTTTACCCGCAAATCGATGCGATTGTTTTCTTTAATGAAAATAAGATGACAGGTGAAGATGTTGATTGGCGGATGGAGAGTTCGATAGAAAATATTGAGGCGCTGAAGACTTCTTTATCCAATAATTTATATAAAGCTTCTTATCCCTAAACTACTTTTTGAATTCTTTAGCAGCTGCTGTACTTGATGCTAGTTGATCAGCGGTAAAGATAATTTCATTACCTGGTATGAGCTTCTGACGTTCTTCAAGACTGTTAATTATTTTATAAGAAGCATATGTTGATTGAGCTTTGGTCAAAGTTGAATCATATTGCAAAACAGCTCTCTCGGCTAACTTGGAATAGGTGTCACCTTTTTCAATAATAAAGGTAATATTTTGTGGTTCTGGCGGTAAATTAACTGTAGTTACAGCTAAAACTTCAGGGGTAACCATGGGTGTCGTTTCTACAACTGCTTGAGCAACAGTTGAGACTTCTGGTTCAGGGTTTTGACCAGATATTTTAGCGATAGCTAAAGCAGTGGGCGTATTTGGTTTTTGCAGGGTAATAGTGGCATTAAAAGTAGCAGACAAGAATAACATTACACATAATGTGGCTAGAAAATGAGTCTCTCCCGCCATTAAGAATCGCCCACGTTTTGATGGGATTTCATCAGCTCTAAATTTATGGATGGAGCGGGCGACCATTGTTAAATAGGCGACATGCCAGAAGACAGAGTAAAAGCTCCAAGCTAGCACTGCGTAAGCGTTGTAGTTGCCAAAGATCTCAGGTTTACTAACAATGACATACATAAATAAGGCTATATAAATTGATGAAATTGAGGTGCCAATATTAACATTTTTTAAGAAATCAGAACTTAATCCACTGATTTTTAGACCAGTTGGATGCCACGCTGGAACGGTTTTAGTAATCATGGTGATAAAAGTATAAAAATAAGTGTAAGAGTTATTTAGAGCGGCTAATTTAGTGCCGATTTTGCCTTTGTTAATTTTGGCAACCGGAATCATGATTTTACTTACAATAATATAAGGTAAGAAATATAACGTATGAACAATTGATAAGCTGTCACTATGGAAATAGAGGAGGATCAAAAATTGAAAGCAGAAAATAACAGATAAAGCTTCGGATAAATAGTACATCGGATTGACTAAATAGATTAATCTCGCCATTAAACTCATCCGAGCAGTTGGCCAATATTTAGCGAAAACTAAATTACCACTACACCAGCGAAGATGTTGTTTGAAATAACTTTGGAAAGAATCAGGACTAGTACCAATACTTTCAATTAAGGGCAAATATTTAACATAGAAACCATGCTGAGTAATTAATAATCCGGTGGCTAAATCTTCGCTCGCATGTACTTTCGGTGTTCCATGCAATTTTTCGATGGCTGTCCGACGATAAAGAGCACTAGTTCCGACACACATTCCGGCTCGAAATTCATCTCGGCAGGGGAGAATAATTCGATAGAAATCTTCGACGATATTACCGCCACCAAACTCAATTCGAGAACGGTTGTGAACATCATCTGTTTGTTCAAAATATTGTG
>CAYTXH010000062.1:0-4033 GCA_964441115.1 uncultured Gammaproteobacteria bacterium
TATAAATTAATTATCTTCGGATAGGTAAAGAAAAATGTTGGATCCAACTTTAATGCCATTTTATATGCCTCCTCAGCCTTACCAACTTCGCCTTTATCAAAATAAGCATTACCCAAATTGTGATAAGTCTGGGGATAGGCTTCGGACAAAGCTAAGGCTTTATTGTATTGATCAATCGCTTCATCCAAGCGTTTCTGCTCTGAATACGACATCGCCAAATTATTATGCAACCGTGCTGACTGACTGTACTTCAAAGTGTATTCATAAAATCTAATCGGATCGCCCCAGATATAGTTTTGGCGAATTGTTAGCATTACATAAATCGTCACCATCACCCCTAAAATCCACAACAGCCATTGCAACTTTAGATATTTTCCAACCAACTGACCAAACAATCCATAACCGATCAACATCAAACCAATAATCGGCAAATATAACCAGTGTTCATAAAGAATACCGTTAATCGGCACAATTCCTGAAACTGGTATCAAAGTGCCCCCTAACCAAACCAATCCAACTAATACCCATGGGCGTCTCTGCTTTATTAACTGCCACCAACCAGCAGCGATCAACCCGACAACTAACAGCACAGCAGCAATCACTTCCCAACTCCACCACTGAGTCACTAATGCCACATCCCGCTCCATATGTAATGGATAAGGCCAAATCAAAATCCCCAAATAGACCCAAATCACTCGAGCAAAGGTCATCAACCGTATACCTAAATTCTGAGTATATTCAGTCTCATAACCATAAAAATTCAGTGTATTTCCGAAATTCAAAACACTCAGACGTAAACTAAAATAGCCAACCACTAAGAACCCGATTAATAACGCCGCCAATAATGCTGACCGCTGCTCACTAAATAACTTTTTAAATGATCGTTTCTCTTGCCATTGATACAGCAGCGGAATAGCCACAAAAACTGGCCACATGGCGATCACAATCTCTTTAGATAACAAGCTTAATAAATAGCTGCAGATCACAAGAAAATACAGCCAATATTTTCCTAATACATAAACTTTTCCAATCTTTATCAGCCATTTTCCATCGTAAACAGCTTTTACCATCAACCAAAAACTAAAAAATAACCATTTTGCTGACAATGAATCGCCCCGAGAATTCGCATAACTAACAGCCTCTGTCTGAACCGGATGAAGTAGAAAAATCAAGCTAATCGCTAAGCTCACCCATTGATTAACACGAATTTTAATTAACAGCCTCCACAAAACTACCGCTGCAGCCATATGTAGCAACATATTGGTCAGATGAAAACCAAATGGATTGAACTTCCAGATCATATGATCAATAGCGAAACTCAGTGTCGTGATCGGACGATAATAATTGCTGGAATGACCGGCTCCAGCCACAGTATTAGTACTAAAAATTTGAGGGATATATTCTAAAGAGGTGATATATAAGTTTCTCTGAATAAATTGCTCATCATCCCAAACAAAGCTCCCCCACAAGGTGTTGACATAAGCCACAAAACCGACCAAGATAATAATTAAAATAGCGTGTTTAAAAGTCATATGCGCTTATTTCTGCGCGATTATTGCGCAATTATGATATAATACAAAAATGTTCAACCCAAAATACACTATCACTCCTGATATGCTCTGGGCAATTAGTGAAATTGCAGAAATCAAAGCAATCATTGAAAGATCACGGGTTTTACCACTAAATGAAGCTCAACTAAAACGCCAAGCCCTTGCTCGAATGGTTCACACCTCTACTTCAATTGAAGGGAATCAACTCGCTGAGTATCAAGTTGATAAAGTCCTGTCTGGTATGAGCGTCAACGCCGATCAACGCAGCATTCTGGAAGTCCGCAACTATCAAAAGGCCCTCCATAAAATGGAAGAATTCTTGCATGAAGGCGGACCTCTAACCATTGATCGAGTATTAGAAATGCATGGAATATTGATCCACGGCTTAGTTGCAACTGAGAAAACCGGACACTTTCGACCAGCCGATATCTTTTTAGTCGATGATTTAGGCGACGGTCGAGAACATTTACGCTTCAAAGGACCAGATGCTAGTCGCGTACCCTTTCTAATTAATGAATTACTTTTGTGGCTAACTGATCCAGAAACTAAACTGATGCACCCAGTTCTCAAAGCTGGAATCTTTCATAGTCACTTCGTAAACATCCATCCTTTCGTTGATGGTAATGGTCGTATGACTCGGTTATTAACCACCTTTTTGCTCTATCAAGACAATTGGGATTTCCGCAAAATCATAGTTTTAGAAGACTTTTACAACCGAAAGCGTCAAGATTATTACGACGCACTAGCGGCTACTTCAGGCACAGAATACACTGATGGAGTCGATTACACCGCTTGGTTAGAATATTTTATCGCTGGATTTTTAGTTGAAGCTCGTAAAGCCGCTGAATCAATCAAATTAGTAGGTTATGGCCAAGTAGCTGAAACAGATAAACAAGTTTTCCTAGATCGTGATGAAATTCAAATTATGGATTTCTTAACTACCACTGGCCAAATGACCAGCCAAGATATTGAAGACATCTTAAAAGTCGCTAAGCGAACAGCCCAGCTCAAACTCAAAACTTTGGTAGATAAAGGGTTAATTCAATCTCAAGGAAAAGGTCCAAGTACTTATTACATTCTCAAACCTGCTTCTTAATCGACTGCTAATGGCTCTTACACATACAAATCGTGTAAAGGTAGATTTTCCACAGACTTTAATTTAGCACCGTGAAAACGCCGCCCATACAGTATTAAGTAGTGTGAAAAATTGATCCACATCTCTTTAGGCACAATTTGCATCAAATCTTGCTCTATTTTAACTGGATCAGTTTCTTCAGTTAACCCTAATGCTCTAGCTAAACGAATCACATGAGTATCAACCGCAATCCCTGAAGCAATACCAAAAGCATTCCCCAATACTACATTCGCAGTTTTCCGCGCCACACCCGGCAACTCGTCCAGCTCTTCTAAAGTCTGTGGGACCTCTCCTCCATACTTAGACATAATCATTTGCGCCGCTCCTTTCAAAGACCTTGCTTTATTATTATGAAAATTAACCCGCTGAATTAGTCGATCAATTTCTTCTAACGATGCATCAGCCATCGATTGGATTGTTGGAAATTGCTTAAACAATTCCGGGGTGACTGTATTAACAATCTTATCCGTAGACTGAGCCGATAAAATTGTAGCCACTAATAATTGCCAGGGAGTAGTAAAATCCAGTTCACATCGAGGATCAGGTATAATCGCACTTAGACGTCTAATAACCTCTTTAACTTTTTCTTGCTTCATCATCGTATATTCAAAGTCCTATAACTATCATATTGCGCTTTTATTATCATCAGTATACAATATATATAGTGCGTAACCTATTCAGATAGTTTCTAGATGTTCTAGTTAACGGTTCTTGTTGGTATAGCATCTAGAAAAGGTGGTGAGTTCCCATAACTAAATTATTCGTAGGATCCCTTCCATGGGCTACAGACGACAACGCTCTTGGCGAAGTTTTTTCTCAATATGGTGAAGTTTTAAGTGCAAAAGTACTTAAAGACCGAGAAACAGGCCGAAGTCGAGGTTTTGGTTTCGTAGAAATGTCAAATGATGCAGATGCTCAAAAAGCAGTTGAAGCATTAAATGGTTCAGATCTAGATGGCCGAAAGATCGTTGTTAATGTCGCTCGACCACGGGAGAATTAACCCTAAGCAGCAGCTGGTTCTTTATTTGATATCAAGCGCAATAATCGGTTAGTTGGTGTATCTACAGATCCATCAACAAAATAAACATAATGACCGACATTTTGCTTTGAGATTTCTGAGAGATCAGCTGCTGTTTTTTGATCTACTTCGCCAAAAGGTAGTCTTCCATATTCTGTTTGAACTAAATATGACTCTCCAGTTTGAAAAGCTTTTACCTTCTTTTGACCAATCACTAATTGTTGATCTCCCTGCCGTAATTCAGATTCAAATTGACATGCCTCATCCTTAGTTTCAAATCTTCTAAAATTAGCTTTCCATTGTCCAAATCGCCAATCAGTAATATTAACT
>CAYTXH010000063.1:0-4025 GCA_964441115.1 uncultured Gammaproteobacteria bacterium
AAGTACTCGCTGCAGTGTCGAATTGTTCTCGATAATGGAAATCTAATTGAAGCTAACAAGTATGTTACAAACCCTGAACAATCAAATCCTTCTATAGGCGACAGTCCGAAATTACATTCATCTTTCATACAGTTAAGATGTTTTACTGATGGGTAACCTAGATATTTTTTGGCTTCATTTGCTAATAATTCGTTGTTTGCGACTGGCCTCCTATTGTAGTCAATTATTTATGTGATTAAAAATATATCATATTAACGAGATTTAATCTAATCAGAAATTCTAATTTTAGAAATGAAATCAAATAAGCATTACCCCCTACTCTTACAAAATCATTACTATTTTTATCGAATCAATCATATAAAACTCTTCAATAATGAATACATGGAAAGAGAAGTAGTCGAAACACATACACAGGTTACTCAAGAAGTACCTGCAAGCACACCAAAAACTTATCAAAAGAAAAAAGTGATTTTTCGAGCTTACCAGATTATCTATTACATTGTCGGTGTAATCGAAGTTTTGTTAGCATTTAGAATCGGTTTGAAAATGTTGGCTGCCAACCCTAATAGTGGTTTTACAAATTTAATTTATACATTAACTGATCCCTTAGCTGTTCCCTTTTTAGGCGTTCTGCGAATCACTGCCACACAGGGTGCGGTATTTGAATGGTCGACATTTATCGCGATGGCAGTTTATGGTTTAGTCGGATACGGAATCGTTCAATTAATCCAACTAATTAAACCAACAAATCCTGTCGAAGTTGAAGAAGGTGTCAGCAAATAATTGGTAAATACCCGGGATATTTACCATTAATATTAGCTTCCCCAATTAGTAAATATACCAACAGCTAATTCAGCCCATAGCCATAAAAACATCAAGATTATTCCAGTAATAGCTGCAATTCGATATTTTCCTAATTTTCTACTAGATATAGATATTAGTAGTCCAGTAACAAAGATTACTACACCCATTATTATAAAATCCGATGCCGTCCAATTAACATCTGCTGTGATTTGCATACCTATTAATGGAATAGCCAAAATACCTGCGGTAACCGCCGAAATCCATATCAAATGGGTAATCATTACATTTTGTCTCTTCATATCTTCACCACCCTTCTTTTTTAAATTATATCTATCAATCTATCAAATATCAATAACTATTTATTGACAAACGATAAATATAAGCATAAAATGTACTTATGAAGCGTGGTTCAACCCTCTTTCTAAAAACTGTAATTATTCTAATTGGACTCGCAGTTTGTAGCGGTTTACTCTGGTTTCCTCAGACTGAAGGACGAGCTGCCAACTTAGATTTAATCAGTATTTATAGTGATCCATTGATATTATTCGTTTATCTCGGCTCAATTCCATTCTTTTATGGTTTATATCAAGCATTCAAATTACTAAATTTAATAGATGCTAATAAAGCCTTTTCTCAAGCCGCTGTTAATACCATTAGAAATATGAAATATGCATCGGTCATTTTGATTAGTTTTATTATCATGACGTTAATTTTTATTCGATACTTTGCACAGGGTGATGATGTAGCAGGGCCTACCATGTTAGGAGTTTGTATATCTTTAGCATTTGGAGTAATAGCTACCGCTGCTAGTATCTTCCAAAAATTATTTCAAAATGCGGTTGATCTAAAATCTGAAAACGATTTAACAGTCTAAGGAGGGAGAAAGTCTAAATGACTTACGAGTATGGCATTAATTATCAATATCGACGTAATGTTAGCTAAAAGAAAAATGAGTGTCACCGAGCTTTCTGAGAAAGTTGGTATTACTATGGCTAATTTATCAATTCTTAAAAATGGCAAAGCCAAAGCGATCCGTTTCTCAACTTTAGAAGCAATTTGTAATGCCTTAGACTGCCAACCCGCAGATATTCTAGAATATAAAGCTAATTAATTACTTCAAAAAATCTAAATAGACTTTAGGATTAGATAAATTGTATAACCCAGTAAAGAAATGATTTAGTTTCTTATTTTTAATCAGTTTATAATCATAATTTTTCTTATCAAATTCATTAATTAATCGCATCCCTAATTTAAACGGAATAATTTCATCTTTTTCTGCGAGATAAACTAATATCTTTTTACCTTTTAAATTATTGATATTTTCTGCTGGTGTTATCTCTTTCCATTTCTGTTTCAGTTTTTCGATAGTTAAACCTTGAGCTAATAATTCATTTTTAAATACTGGATTTAGTTTATCCCAATCCCATACATTTTCAGCTACATCAATTCCAACAGTATTTAAAATTATTTTAGAAATATCTTTAGACTTATCAGCAATCATCAAAGAGATCATTGAACCTAAACTAGTACCAAAAATCGAGAATTCTTCATATCCCTCTTTTTTAAGTTTCTTGATCTCCTCTAAAACTGAATCTCTAATTATCTTTAACTGAGTATTTGTCTTATCTATATCTGGAGAGAACACATTGCTATCATATCCATAAGTAATGCAGTAAAAGTTATTTGAAGCTAGTACTTGCGAAAAAAGTGAATACATCCACGCACTCATGTGCCAACCTGTCATTAGAAAAATCACTTTCTCATTACCGGATCCTCTTCGCATTACTTGATATTTTTTCATAGGAAAATTATAACAGCGGATTAATTAAACTAAAATTGGCGCAAACGTTTAAATCTTGGATCATTTCTCTTAAAAGGACCTTTTACAATTGATGGTAATTCATTACCATCAGGATCTAAAGTTAATACTCTTAGCGGCTCAGTACTGACTAAAATCCGTACCTGATCTTGAATAGGGATCAAAATGCGACACATATTAATCCCCTCTTCACCGTTTACTTGATAAGCATAGTGATATCCTTCAGGATTTCTAGCATTTTTACCCAATTGATCTAAATCTAATCCTAAAACAGAAACTTCTTGAACACCCGAAATTACATGAGCTTTAGCATGATCAATAAAGTTTAACTTCTTATCACCAAAACGATCATAGAATTTATCTTCATTTGGTTCATACCATTGTTGACTATAATCTTCTCGATCTGGCATACGAGTCCAATCCCAATGATGAGAAACAATATCTCCTGCTACTAATTTCATTAAGGGATTTGTAGCAATTCGGGCATATTTATCCCAATTCAATGGAAATCCCGGATTAGATTTATAACTCCAAATAGGTGTAGGCCGTCTTCTTTCAGATAAAAAATCTGCAAAGTATGCCAATCCCACCGCAGCAACTGCTGCTAATTTAACTCGATCTGAAGTTGATAATTTTTCTAAACCATAAGACATATTATGGGATATTTTACCACAAACTGATTGTTAATAAAAATAAGCTGCGAGGTTAGAAGAATCCAATAATGAATCCCATTATCGAGAAAAGAATCGTGTTATAAGCTGCATTAATTAAAAACAATTTAAATGGTCGATGTTCAAATAAATAGTTATTGCCAAAAGACATTGCAACCCAACCAAAACCTGCTGCAAATCCGGCAAATAAACCAAACATCGCATCCTGTGAACCAATAAAAGCAGCCAAATTAACCGCCATTACCAAAGTGAGTAAATATGAACCAATTATTCTTTTTAAAACACCACTGTTCATTTGAGCATCAGTTACTCCAGAGAGCTTTTGCCATGATTTCGCAAAGAGCATTGAATACCGAAGATAACCTAAGATTAGACCAGTAAATGAAGCGATAAATGCAGCTACGAAGTTAATTGCCATCTACAAATTATTATAACAAATATCTTTCAAATAACTAGTTTAGATTAGATCCTTAAGGATTTGATGCAGCTTTTTAACTTTTTCATCATCAACTTTTGCAACTTCCTCTTTATTAAATGCCCTACCTAACTCAGACATAAAATCAACACAATATAATGCAGTATAAAAATCAATTGCTCTTCTCTGTTCTTTATTTAAATTAAGAAAGTCTATCCAATAATCAATATAATCTGTCTGATAACCACTTGATAATAATGACATTCTGGTTAAACCGACAGTTAATAATGGATCACCAAAAGCTACACCGTCAACA
>CAYTXH010000064.1:0-3845 GCA_964441115.1 uncultured Gammaproteobacteria bacterium
ATCAAAAAATTATTACTAATACTCGAGGTTCAGCTGCGGGATCATTGGTGCTTTATGCCTTGGGGGTAACGAGTGTTAATCCACTGACTTATATGCTGCCTTTTGAACGATTTTTGAACCCATTTCGACCGTCACTTCCGGATATTGATGCCGATATGGCAGATGATCGACGTGAAGATATTATTCACTACGTTATGGATAAATATGGGCATGATAAAGTGGCACATATTGTGACTTTTGGAACAATGATGGGTCGGGCTGCGATTCGGGATATTGGTCGGGTGTTAGGAATTCCTTATGGAGAAGTTGATGCGATTGCTAAGTTGGTACCGCCGCCACATCAGGGTTTTCATAAACCATTGGCAGATGCGATTAAAGAAGTTCCGGAGTTATCGATTTCTTATAAAACAAATCCATCTGTTAAAAAGCTTCTAGATTTAGCGATGAAAGTTGAGGGATCAGTTCGACATGCTTCTGTTCATGCAGCGGGAATTGTGATTGCTCCTGAACCAATTACTAACTTTGTCCCATTACAGAAAGAAAGTAATGGTGACAAGGTGGTTTCTCAATACGATATGTTTGCTTCAGAAGCTGTTGGGTTGGTGAAGATGGACTTTTTGGGTATTCGGAATTTATCGATTTTGGGACGATCAGTTGAATATGTAAAAGAAAATCGAAATATTGATGTTGATTTAAGTACCATCGACTTAGAAGACAAAAAAACTTATGAACTTTTAGGTCGGGGAGAAACCATGGGATTGTTCCAGTTGGAAGGTGGGGGTATGACGAAGTATTTGATGGAATTACGACCAACTAACATTTTCGATATTTCAGCGATGTTGGCACTTTATCGACCTGGTCCGATTAGCGTGATCCCTGAATATATTGCTCGAAAACATGACCCATCCAAAATTGGATATTTCTTGCCGGAGATGAAAGATTATTTGGAGAGATCTTTAGGCTTATTGGTATATCAAGATGATGTGTTGATGACGGCGATTAATATTGCGGGATATAACTGGGAAGAAGCTGATAAATTCCGAAAAGCGATGGGTAAGAAGATTCCGGAAGAGATGGCAAAACAAAAAGATCATTTTATTGAAGGGGCGATAGCTAATAAAGGTTTAACTAAAGAGAAAGCAGAAGAGTTGTTTAAATTGATCGAACCGTTTGCGGCTTATGGATTTAATAAAGCTCATGCAGCGTCTTATTCAATGATTTCTTATCAAACAGCGTTTATGAAAGCTAACTATCCAGTTGAATTTATGACAGCCTTAATGACAGCAGAACATGGAGATACTGAAAAAATCGCTCGAGCAATGGACGAGTGTAAAAGAATGGGGATTGTAGTATTGCCGCCTGATGTAAATCGATCACAAGTCGGTTTTTCTGTTGAGAAGTTAACTGAAGATAGTTTGCCAATTGATGCTGATGATGAATTGAAAGCTAAAATTGGGCAGGATGCAATTAGATTTGGTTTATCGGCGATTAAAAATGTTGGAGTGAATGCGATTGAAGCCATTCTGTCAGCCCGTGCTAAGAAAACTTTTGATCATATTCAAGATTTATGTATGAGAATTGATACTAGACTCGCAAACAGAAAAACAATTGAAAGTTTGATCAAAGCAGGAGCTCTAGATCAATTTGGTACGAGAGCTGCTCAATTGTCAGTAATGGAAGAATGTTTAGAAGATGCTCACAAAGTGGGTAAAAATCAATCAATTGGACAGGAGTCATTATTTGGGGAAGAGGTAGAAATTAAAATTCAATCGGCTCACTTTTTATTACCACATATGGAGGAGTTACCATTAGATCAATTATTAGTTCACGAAAAAGAGCTGTTGGGATTTTATTTGCATGAGCCTCCATATGCTGAAGCGCTGAGACAGTTGGGTGACTATATTTCGATTAAAGCCGTTGATTTGTCAGTGGAAGATGTTGGTAGTAAAAAAACTTTTGGTGGTGTTATTTTAGAAGCTAAAAAAATTATTACTAAAAAATCTGGATCAGAGATGGCGTTTATTAGATTTTTTGATGGCACAGGAGAATTGGAAGCGGTAGTATTTCCAAAATTATATACAGAAGTTAAAGATATTTTAGTGAAAGAAGAAGTTTTACTGATGGATGGGAAGATTGATAATCGTGACGATAAGCTATCGATTATTATCGAACGGGTGGAAAGATTTGATCCAGAGTATAGTCAAAAGCATACTCGTGCGTTAATTGCAGAGCTTGATGGAGGGAGAACTTATACCCGAAGAGTGGACATAAATGTGCCAGAAGATGCCGGAGCAGATGTTCTCCAACAAGTAAATTCGACTTTAAGACAATTTCCGGGTGATGCAGCAGTGACGATAATATTAGCGTCAAAAGGGGGTGTAAGGAGGCTAAATTTGAATATTAAGGTTAATCCAGGCACTGAATTTAAGCGATCAATCGAGTCATTATTGGGCTCTGAAACCGTATTTGTGAATTGAGCTTGATTTGAGGCTATCATTTAGTGTAAACTTATCAGGTTATGTTGTCAGTTACTATTAAAGGAACACAAATTCAAATCGGAGACACAGTTCGTGTTAAAAACACTGTTGTTGAAGGAAACAAAACTCGAGTTCAGATTTTCGAGGGTATTTTGATTGCATTAAAAGGTCGAGATGTTAATCAAACAATGACAATTCGCCGAATCGGTAATCGAGGTATCGGTGTGGAACGAATTTGGCCAGTTGATGCTCGAAGCATCGTTGGCGTTGATGTTGTTAAAAATGCGAAGAAAGTTCGACGATCAAAATTATATTACTTACGAGATTTAACTGGTAAAGCTGCAACTCAAATCTAAGCTACTCTAATCCAGTTGATAAATAACTACATCCGGTTTGGTCTTTTTAATTGAATTTGTTTGTATCCGATAATCAGAGACCAAATTATGCTAGCAAAATAAACAAAGGGTAAATAAGTCAGCATGGTTATAGTATACAATCCACCTTGTAGCCAGATAAATCCGGTTAAGCTATATACTAAATAAAAAATAAGAATTGAGTCTAATTTTTTTATCAAATAGCTAACAATTAAACCGCAAAATAAAGCTGCTAAGATAGAAACCATTAACTGTAGCCAAAATTTGCTTAGGATATCGTGATATTGAGAAATATCTAAAAAAATAAAATAAACGTAGATTCCAATAATGGTAATAATAACTTGGCTGATTAAGGCTAGTAAATATTTCATTAGATAACTAAATAATATTGTATACTAGTTTGGTGACTTATCCAACATTGAAGCATGAAGAGGAGTTATGGCAATCTGGTCATCAGCGAATATGTGGAATTGATGAAGTTGGTAGAGGCTGTTTTGCTGGACCGATTGTGGCTGCAGGAGTGATTTTCCCCAAAGATGTGATTTTACCTCTAGGATTAAATGATTCTAAATTAATGACCGCTAAAAAAAGGGTCGAGGTGGCTGCTTTGATTAAAGAATTAGCTCTAGAATGGAAAATTGTTGAAATTGGAGTTGAGGTAATTAATCAACAGGGTATAGGTAAAGCTAATAAAATAGCATTTCAAAAAGTGATGACAGAGTTTGATTCTGTACCGGATTTTGTGGTGATTGATGCGTTTAAATTAGAGGATTTCGATACTTCAAGGCAACTGCCAATTGTTCATGGTGATCAGATATCTGCCTCGATTGCTGCGGCTTCGGTTTTAGCAAAAGTTTATCGTGATCAACTGATGGAAACACTAGATTCAAAGTTTCCAGGTTATGGTTTTGCTAAGCATAAAGGTTATGGAACGAAAGCTCATCGTGATGCTTTGAAGCAATTAGGATTGTCGCCATTACACCGAACCAGTTTT
>CAYTXH010000065.1:0-1557 GCA_964441115.1 uncultured Gammaproteobacteria bacterium
ACTCGTGTCTCCTTTAAGCATTTTATCAAGAGCTTCAGCGGATCTTGTTAAAGGGCGTGCTTTATCTGATCCTGTCCATGCAGCAACTATTTTATCAGTTGATTTCATAAAAGCTGATGCCGTATTTCCCCTTTCAGGTTCAGTACTTAAACCATTTTGTGAAATCACTTCTTCCCCAAACTGTAATATCTCGTCTGCCAAATCTCTTAGATCCTTTTTTACCTCTAATCTTTCTGCCTCTTCTCGAATTTCACTTGAATGGGCGCCATTTTCTTTTACATTATCACTCATATTCTAAGAGTATTAATCCTCATATCATTTGTCAATATATAATACATCTTCTGGCACCGAGTCGAAAAAGAAGAGTTTCCTCCAGAAACAACCCCCTCAGCAAATTTGTAAAACACCTAGTGAGTAATTAAAGCAGAGCTCCTTTTAGGAGTCGATATTCTCTTTTTGTCTCCCAAATCTTTTTCAGTTGATCAAAGTTTCTATCGGGGTCTTGCATAAGTTTTGCGAGATTATCAATTTCTTTCAGTTTTTCTTCAGATAGTTTTTTAAATTTATTTGGAAAAGTAAATTCTGGATGATGTAAATAAATAATTTCACTATTCATTAAACAATGAAAATCATAAAATAATTCCCATGCAACAACCACCAGTCCTTTACTCCCATCTCCATTATGAAAATGCTCTCCTTTAACTTTATCTGATCTGATATTAAGCCAAACGTCTGCCGAATAATCAAATTTACCGTCTGGAATATCATACATATTAAATCCAGTCTCATGAAAACTCCCATCCACATCAAGAGTTACCCATCGCTCTTCATCTTTATTCCAGTACTGGTTTATCCAATGGTCGCTACTTATTTTAGAAAAAGGCCAATAACCAGCAAAGCCTGATCTTACCCGCGTAGGTATTCCTTTAGATTTAAGAATTGATGCCATTAATATAGTTATATATCTGCAGGTAAGAACAACTTTATCTTCAACTTTTCTGTTATTTGTCAAACCTTTAGCATCTCTTCTAAATAATTCAGCAATAATAGCTATAGCAGTTGTTAAATAATCATCTTCAGCCTGCCTATACCAAGGAACTTTGGTCATATCCCCAAACTTCAAATCAGAATTTGTCCACGTATTACCTGCAACAAGAGTAGTTCTATGAATAAAGTTATTTCTTAAAAGCTTACCAATTTCCCTGGGATCATCTGGAAGTGATTTAAAGTAATCTTCATATAACCCCGGATTAGTAAATAACCCATATTCTAAATAGTGTTTCAAAACATGCTGACTCATAAAAAAAGTATAACTTTTATATTTTTTTTATCAATAGACCCCAAACTCTAAAAAATTTATTACTGCAAGCTTATGTATTGTTAAAAGCGTTTTGGAGTTCTTTTAGTAAGTCTTCTTTATCAACTAATATTTCGATACCATCAGTAACCACCCTTTAAGTCCCCATATCTTGAGGGTTAACCCAACTTTTCCTATCCAAATTAAATTCGAAAGATGTATTAAAAATATACATTGAAATGTTTAAAGACGACATTGAC
>CAYTXH010000065.1:1567-3563 GCA_964441115.1 uncultured Gammaproteobacteria bacterium
TTAAATTCGACCTCTGGACCTGCTTTGTAAAAAACTCTCTTCGTTCTGAGCTGTCCCCACTGTTCATTAACTATCTTGTCTACCTCACCAAATCTAAAAATCCAGGATTGATCATTAATATAAAGTTCTTGATCTTCAACAATTATCATTAGATCAATATCCGAGTCTTCTTTCTCAGCACCTCGAGCATACGAACCTACTAATCCAACCGCAATTATATTTGCCTCTTGATTAGCCCACTTAGAAAAATCTTCAATTAATTGATGGGGTTTATCCATAGAAACTAAGATTTAATATTCTTCTCTAACCACTCATTAAGAGGAATTGATTGATCGTAAACCAACATATCTTCATCTGCTTCAGGCGGCTCAAACTCAGTAAAAACTCTTTGAAATTCCTCTTCCGGCCAATGGAAGTGATCTCTTTTCTGGATGTTATCTACCCATCGTTGTTTGATTACCTCAGGAGGGATATTAATGTAAATTAACTTAGTAGGAAATCCTGCATCAGCTGCTACTTTTCTAGTTCTATCTCTCCACTCGCGAGTTATCCAGGCATATTCATTTGCGACATGTTTACCTTCACGCAAATGTTTTACTAATAAATCATCTGCATCTTTAAATATTTCATCCCATATCTGATCGGGGACATCATCATCTCCAACTTCTGTAAAACCTCTATCCCACTTCAGCTGATCAATATTAATGTGAGCGAATCCCTTTTGCTCCTTTAACCCTCTAGCCATTGTACTTTTGCCAGCGTAAGGGAATCCGACTAGGACAAAATTGGTTGGTTTCTCCATATTAAGAGTATAAATTGTTTTACCCACTTTTGATAGTACATTTACTTTATAAATCTCAATTTTAAATATTGACAAAAGCAACTAGGTTGCATTAGATTAAAGCTGTGCTTCGGCAATTTGCACAATCCATTTGCTACCCTGCTTTCTGAGCAGGGTGGTAAATAACTAAAAGGAGGTGAGAAAGAAGATACAAGATACAATTACCAAGATACAAATTATTTGTTTCTTGTAACTTGTTTCTTGATTATTACTCAGTTATGCAATTTTACAATGTTAAAACCCGCGAAAAAGTGGAAATCCCAGATAGCGAAGTAGAAGTGGTTGAAATGAAAAACGGCAAACTGTCTGCTCAGTCTATGAACAATGGCACTGTCATGCTAGCTGATTGTGGAATTACGTAATTAATAACGTGATTAATAACGTAATTATTAGAATTACTGTTTGGTTACTACGTAGAAAATAGGCGCACCTTGAGGATTAACTACTGTTTTCAATACTTTCACACCCGCTGGCGGTGGAGTTTTGCTCCAATCCCAATCGCCTTGGACTTCATCGCGGGCTGCTACCATATACAAATATCCGGGCTTTAAGAGTTTATCCACTTCGTACTGTTTGGCTGTGGTACCAAAGTAGTATTTGCCGTCAAAAACAAATCCATGAAATCCTTCGACAATATTTTCTTTTGGTGTTAAATCATTAAACTGGGACTGAATTCGGCGTGGATCAGCTTGTGTCCACATCAGATAACGACCCAAAGATGGTTCATAGGTATTATTAAAGAAAACTTTCTCATACTCATCTTCATGCTCCGCTATATACTGCATCGCCTCTTTAAACCCAACATGCCACCATCTCCAAGACTCAACTGGATAATGCTGATAATACCGGTGGAAATAGAAAGTCATATTTAAAACCATGAACACACCTAAAACCCCAAGTGTGCCATATTTATAAATCAACCATTTCCTGTCACTAAACAACAACGCTTTAAGAATGAATACTAAACCTAAAGCATTCAGCATCACCAAAGGCGGCAGCATGATAAACAGCCGTGTGGCATGATATCCCCCATCAGCTGTTAAAGAGGCTGGGATCGGCGCTAAAAGCAGCCACCCAAACACAAACCAAGCCTTCTTTCTCTCCTCTCTACGCGCTATCACCCACACTCCACACGCCAATAATATAATCTCAAAA
>CAYTXH010000066.1:0-3424 GCA_964441115.1 uncultured Gammaproteobacteria bacterium
TCATTTAATTAGATCATTCCCTGAAAATATATTAGTGGCAGTTATTGCAAGTATTGAAACCAGATACCAGCGAACAAAACAACGGGGAGAAAAGTCGGATGAAGCTAATGTTTCATTTGAACAGTTCGCGGCTGAGGAAGAAAAACTAACCGAGACTTATATTGATGAAATTAGTAAACAAGCAGATGTTATTTTAGACAATAATGGATCAGTTGATGACTTCAAAAAAGCAGTTAACGATTTTGTTGCTAAATACAATTTAGGTTAGCCAGATGACTTAGAGCAAATGATGGCCGATATCATGCCAATTTTTGACCCTTGTGACTAATGGATGTGAGACATCTTTATTCCAAGGAGTATCAAGTAATAATCCTTGGACGCCAATTTCAGCGCAACCTAAAATATGATGTGGAGCATCATCAATTAAATATTTTGCACCTTCGCGTTGACAAACTTCGACTTTAGTTCTTGGCTGTTGACTATCCGCTGGCAGATTGGCTATGTGAAAATTACCACTAAAAACTCCAGGAAAGTCTCGATCTAAAAACTCTTGGGTAAATGACTGATGCCACCAAGGTCGAGCTGTCGCTAAAACAATCCGATATTTTTTAGCTAACATCGGTAAAATATATCTGGCTTCCTCGTAAGTTTCTAATTCAGTTCTATAACCAGGTGTTTGATAGAATCCGTGAACGATATCAAAAGTTTCTTGATAATTAAGACCCCAAACTTGCTCTAAATTATAAGTATTATAGTCTGACAGATTATGTTGTCGACCATGTACTTTATTAATATAGTCATTAATTCCTTTATTAAATCGAACTAATGTATCATCAGCATCACAAACTATCGTTTCTAGTTTTTTCATATTTTATCCGTTAGTGGCAGATTCGGCTTTAGCAGGAGCAGGACGGGTTCTGGTCTTCTCCATCCCAATAAATTTAATTCGATCACCTCGGAACATTAGATCAATATCGCCGGTTGGGCCGTTTCGATGTTTCTGAATATCGAGTTTAACTCGGAAGAATTTATCATCAACCCCCTCTTGATCATCACGGTATAAGAACATAACCACGTCGGCATCTTGCTCAATCGCTCCAGATTCTCGCAAGTCAGCGAGTTGAGGTTTTTTAACAGTTCTGCTCTCCACTGCCCGAGATAACTGAGATAAAGCGATCACCGGAACTTTTAATTCTCGAGCTAAGTTTTTTAATCCTTGTGAAATCTCTGAAACTTGTTGGACCCGACTCTCAATATTCCGACCAGTAATTAGCTGTAAGTAATCGACGATAATTAACCGTAAACCATTTTCGATCTGGAGCCGTCGAGCCTTAGTTCTAATATCAGCTAATGAAGCTCCAGGAGTATCGTCGATATATAGTGGGATTTCAGCTAACTCTCCCATCGCCGTGGTCAGTCGATCGTAATCTTTATCGTCATCATGGAAATTACCAGTTTTGAGTTTCCAAGCATCAATATCAGCTTGAGTCACGAGTAAACGGTCGACAAGTTCTTCTTGAGACATTTCCAATGAGAAAACAGCGACGGGAATACCACTTTTAACAGCAGCATGAAGAGCAACATTTAAAGCAAAAGAAGTTTTTCCCACACCCGGACGCGCCGCTAAGATGATCAAGTTAGAATCTTGTAGACCTGCCAATTTATTATCTAAATCACGGAAACCAGTTGGTACACCTCGAAGACGATTCGCATTCCGGCGTAGATCATCTAATCGGTCGAAGCTAGCAGCGACAATATCACCAATATGAACGAAATCGCGGTGTATATGTTCTTGAGAGATGGCAAAGATATTTTGCTCGGCATCTTCAATAATCTGATCAACTGAGTAAGATTCATCATAAGCATTTTCAATAAATTTTGTTGAACGAGCAATTAATTGACGCCGAACTGATTGATCTTTAATAATCTTGGCATAAGCTTCAATATGAGCTGCAGTCGGAACTAAATTAACTAATTCTGCTAAATAAGCTGATCCCCCTACTTGATCTAATGCCCCATTTTGTCGAAGCTGTTCGGTAACTGTGATGTGATCGATTGGTTCTCGGCGATCATAAAGTTGAAGAATGGCGTTATAAATTTGACCATGCTGTTCAGTTCGATAAAAATTTTCTGGATTTAATAATTCTGAGACCTTGATAATGGCGTCTTTATCAATTAAAAGGGCTCCTAATAAAGATTGTTCCGCTTCAACACTTTGAGGAGGTAATTTAACTGTAGGACTTTTTGTAGAAGTTGCCGGCATGGCGACATTATAAAAAAGGAGATGATAATAAACAACTAGTTAGGAATATCCCGTGGTAGTAATTAGCGTTTAGGCCGCCAAAGGCGAGCTTCGCCTATGGCGAGGTTTAGCGTGTAGTAGCTAGCAGCCAGTCTAGCAAGAATCCAGATTAGAGTGTTTCAGTAACCACCTGCCACCTCCTACGTGCCACGCGCTATTAGCTTTTCTGTAGAACAACTACTTGAGGTTCGTCAGGTAATTTGTCTTTAGTTATAGATAATTTAGCTTGTGGTTCAATATTTTCTTTACCCATTTCTTTTAAGAAATCTTCAACTGGTGCTAATTCATATTTTAATCCTGGCAATCCATAATGCATTGGGATAATAATTTTTGGTTCAAGTTGAGCAACAACTTCAGTGGCGACTTTGGCATCGATTGTATAAACTCCACCAACAGGAATTAACAGAATATCGGTATCACCGATTTCTTGAACCTGATCTTCAGATAATTTATGACCTAAATCACCTAAATGAACGATTTTCAAACCTTCCATAATTAAGTTATAAACTGTATTTTTCCCTCGTTCTGCTCCTTGTTGAGTATCGTGATAAGTAGAAACACCAACAATCTGAACACCTTTTACTTCATATTCACCTGGACCGGTGATCTTAACAGCTTCTTCGCTAACTGCAGCATGATTATTGTGATCACCGTGATTGTGGCTAATTAAAACTGCATCTGCAGCTAGATCTTTTGGTAATTTTAGTCCAACAGCTTCTGGATCAAAAGGATCAATAATTACGCTAGCAACTTTTCCTTTAATTTTAAAATTTGCTTGTCCGTGCCAAATAATCTCCATACCGCGAAATCATAACAAAGACCATTCAATCAAACAAGGGGTCCAACTTGAACCAATAGCTAATACGTTTTACAATTGATAGGTGAGTAAATCCAAATCTGTCCCTGAAACTAAAGACAATGAAGAACCTAAGCCAAAGGCTCAATTATTATTAGCTGAACCTAAACTCAAAGTTGAGCCAGAATCTAAACCTGAGCCTCAACCTAAAGACAATAAGAATCGCCAGACTTGGAATAAACACTTATCATTTGGACAGTTCTTAGTTAGCCAATTTATTATTATTTTATTAGCAGTTATGTTTATTGGTGGAATGTATTTAATAT
>CAYTXH010000067.1:0-3341 GCA_964441115.1 uncultured Gammaproteobacteria bacterium
TTTAGAAGATATTGCTGCTCAACAATGTTTCCATATTGAAGAGGAGTTGAAAAAGCGTTTAGATATTCCAGTCATGCATGATGATCAATGGGGGACCGCAGTAGTAGTTTTAGCTGGTTTGATCAATGCTGTTAAATTAGCCGATAAAAAGTTGTCAGATTGTCGCATTGTTTTATCAGGGGCGGGTGCTGCTGGAACTGCTATTTTAAAATTATTGCTTGATCAAGGTGCCACTCATATTATTTATCGAGATCGACCAAATAATACAGCTGAGAAAGCTGAGTTAGCAAAATTAACTAATCCTGAAAATATCTCAGGCACTCTTCAAGATGCTATGACTGGTGCCGATATCTTTATCGGAGTTTCAGCTCCAAATCTTTTATCTGCTGAGGATGTTAAATTGATGAACCCAAAGAGTATTATTTTTGCTTTATCAAATCCAATTCCTGAGATTATGCCAGATGTTGCTAAAGCAGCTGGAGTTTTCATCATGGCCACTGGTCGGTCTGATTTTCCGAATCAAGTAAATAATGCCCTAGCTTTCCCTGGTATTTTCCGAGGTGCGATCGATCATCTAGTTACTCAAATTACCATTGAACATTTAGTTCAAGCAGCCACAGCTTTAGCTAATTTAGTCTCAAATCCAGATCCCGAAAAAATTATCCCCTCAATTTTTGATGATGGTGTGGCTGAGGCTGTTGCCAAAGCTATTAATTAAGGTAGCCATTGTCGTTTATCCGCAGTAATTAATTTCTCCGCCGACTTTGGTCCCCAACTTCCAGCAGCATATTTATCTAATTTATTAAAACCCTCTGTCATGGCATCAATAAATTTCCATGCTGACTCAACTTCATCTGCATCATTAAAAAATGTTTGATCACCATGCAAAGCATCCAAAATTAACTTGGCATATGGGTCAGTAATGACTTGTTTACTAGTTTTATAATTTAATTCCATGAATTTAGGTTCCATCTCTAATTCTAATCCCGGCTTTTTAGTTAAGACCTGCCAAGCAATACCATCATGAGGTTGAATTCGAAATGTCAAAATATTTGGTGTCTGACTGCAATCTAAATTTTTAAATAATCTGTTTGTCGGATTTTTAAAAATGACCGAGATCTCGGTTATGGTTTTAGCTAACATTTTTCCTGACCTGACATAAATGGGAACACCGGCTAATCGTCCGTCATTAAGCTGGGTTTTAAAAGCAAAAAAGGTATCAGCTCTGGATTGACTCGAGACACCAATTTCTTTTTTATAACCTTCATACTGTCCTAGAACTAATTTGCTAGAATCAGCCATTAAAGATCTTAAGACTTTAATTCTCTGATCAGTTACAGCTCGGTTACTAAATTCATTAGGGGCCGCCATAGTCACAAAAGTTAGCATCTGTAACAGATGATTTTGACCTACATCTTTTAATGCCCCGACATTATCAAAATACCCAGCTCGCTTACCGATCCCAAAATCTTCAGCTGATGTGATTTGAATATGATCAACAAATTCACTACTCATTAAGGGTTCAAATAAACCATTTCCAAATCTAAATGTCAGCATATTTTGGACAGTTTCTTTACCTAAATAATGATCTAGCCGATAAATTTGAGATTGATCGAAGTATTTTTCCAATAATAAATTCAGTTCATGAGCTGACTCAAAATCATTGCCAATTGGTTTTTCAATCATTAAACGCACCCAGCCTTTAGATTGGTGATTTAATTTGGCCGCTTTTAAATTCTCAAAAATATGAGGATACAAACTGGGATAAGTTGCCAAGTAATAAATTCGATTATCTGCTCCTTGTTGAAAACGATTTTGATTAATATATTTTTTTAATTTTTTATAAAACTCAGGATCATCTAAATGACCATCCAGATAGTGAATTCGTTTTAATAGACGATTTAAAGCTTTAGTATGAATTCTACGATGTTTAGAAGTTAAAGCTTTTGTTAATGCTTCTTGAACATAATTTCGGATTTCTGTTTGAGTCATTGGTGATCTAGCATTACCAATGATTTGCATCTTTGCTGGTAACATGCCAGCAATCTCAAGGTCATAAAGTGCTGGTAATAATTTTATTTGAGCCAAATTACCCGTAATTCCGAAAATAGTAAGCACAAATGAGTCCATAGGGCTGATTATACCTAAATCTTGGTTGACAGCCTATCAGTTTACAGGTACTCTAATTAATAGATGAAACTTGGTTCAACTCGTGAATTAGCTGGTTTAAAGCCTGTCTTAAAAGATCCTAATGCTACTGGTCCAGATCCTGTCTATTGGGTGTTTACTGAAATGACTGAACACGAACCGTGGTTTAATTTAACAGTCACGACTGCTGGTCAATATAATGGTGAATTTGCTAAAACTTTTGGTCACTATCATCCTGACAACGCGCCTGATGAAACCTACAAAATTGTCTCTGGTGAAGGCATTATGGTTTTACAGAAAAAACATTTTGAGAATGGCCAATTAGATCCAACTCGAGTTGATGAAGTTCTCTTAGTTAAACTTCATCCTGGTGATGAAGCTATCATTAAACAAGAATACGGTCATTCTATGACTAATGTCGGTGCTTTTCCTTTAATGACCTATGATGATTGGCGTTCCGGTCATCAGCCTTCAGACTATGAACCAATGGAGAAGATGCAAGGCATGGCTTATTATTTAGTTCCAGACGGCCATGATGTTAAAGCTGTTCCAAATCCAAATTATCGAGAACTTCCTGATCCAGTCTGGTTAAATGCAGTCGAATTCCGTCGACGCAGTGGAGTATAAATATGGATCTGATTAAATATCTGCTCAAACCCAGTACTACCTTTATCGACCGTGATTTATTGATTCTATTATTAATTGGCTCTAGTTTTTTCTTAATTGGTGTTATTGCTGCGGCTATTATTTCAGGACGATCTCTCCTCCAAGTAATGAAACAAAACTCTAAAACAGTTATGGTCTTGTTATTACTTTCGATTGCCATTCCGGTTACCGCCGGCTCAGCACTTCGACCCACAAGCTATGTTTCTCAGGCTTCAACTCAGGTTGTTATTGAAAACATTAAAGTAGAAAAGACTTCGACTACTAGCGCCGAAGTTAGTTTTACCACTAATCCAGCAGCCTCTGTTTATTTGGAATACAAAGATAATAATCAGGAAGGTTATATTCCTGTAGTGCCTACCAAAGACCCAACTTCTAAGAGAACTGAACATAATTTTATCATTGAAAATATTAGCGAACAGGGCGGGGAGATAGTATTTATCGTTAACGGTCGGCAACTATTGATTAATAACCAGGCTTATCCAATCAAATAATTAAGGTTTAATCCAATTCGAAGCGAGTACTACCAG
>CAYTXH010000068.1:0-3309 GCA_964441115.1 uncultured Gammaproteobacteria bacterium
TTATTTTTTACGGTGCACTAGCACCGCCCCACACTTGTGGGGATCCCCATATACTAAAGCAAGAAATGTTCAAGTTTGAAGTAGCTTTGGTATATGATCGTAAATAAACCTTTAGATTTAGTTGTGGCAGCGCTTTCTAAAATTGATTAATTTCAAATTAGTTTATTGTTTTTGTGTTATTCTAAATTATAGTTTCTCTTTTTCTATAGGGTTTTGGGGGAGTAAATGAATCGTAAAATTAAAGCCTTCACCCTCCTAGAATTCTCCATCGTAATTCTAATCATCGGCCTTTTAGTTGGAGCAACTATTTTAGGCGCTCACTTAATTAAATCTTCCAGACTAAAATCCGCCCAATCCCTAACTCAATCTTCCATCGTAGCTTCAACCCCCGGATTAAGCATTTGGTTAGAGGCCAGTTTAGATCGCAGTTTAAACCAAAGCATAACTAACTTAGTTGCTGACGCATCTCCCCTGGCAGTTTGGTACGATAGCAATCCCGCATCCAACAATAAATTAAATGCCACTCAAAACACCGATATTAATAAACCAATCTACAGCGACATCAACTACATCCCCGCTTTAAAATTCGACGGCACTAACTCTTACATGACCTTCGACGGATCTTTTTTAAACAACAGCGACTACACCATCTTTGTAGTAGAAAAAAGAAGTAGCAACAAAGATGATAATTATTTCTTTGGAGATAATTCAGTAACCACCACCAACCAATCTTTAGTTTTAGGCTACAGTAAAGATAATCAAGTAATTCACAAACAAGGAACCAGTAATTCTTATCAAGGAGCAATAGGAAGTTATGGAACTTACAAGAAACAACCAAGAATCTTTACTTTTACCCAAGATATTGATGATGGCAAGAAAACCATTGTTAATGGAATGCTAATGGGACAATCAGCTGATACTTCTCAATTATCTAATATAGGAACAGTAAAGATCGGAAATGCTTATCAAGGAAATATTGCTGAGATTATCATTTTTAATAGAAGATTATCTAACACTGAGATCAAAGACATTCAGGGCAATTATCTGGCCAAGAAATATAATGTTAAATATGACAGCACCAGCGCCAGCAGTTCAAGCTTCACTGATTGTACAGGTGGCACTGAAACTAATGGAACTTGTAACACCACAGTTTGTAGTGTCTCAATTTCAGGAATATCTGCCACTCAAGTTAATGGAGGAAGTGGAAGTTTAAACTGCTCATCTGGATATAGCGGAGGACCAGTTACTTATACTTGTAATTCAGGAGTTTTAAATACTAGCGGATCTTGTTCTGCTATTACTTGCACTATTACATCTCAGACTGGGTATAATGATAAAACAGGACTTGCTTATGCGGCAAGTGCAACTGCAATTCCAGCAACTGCTTGTGCTACTGGATATTCTGGATCAGGAACTTATGTTTGTACCTCAGCGGGAGCGGCTACTAGTTTAGCTGGGTGTAGTCCTATTACTTGCACTATTACATCTCAGACTGGGTATAATAATAAAACAGGACTTGCTTATGCGGCAAGTGCAACTGCAATTCCGGCAACTTCATGCGCTACCGGATATACTGGATCAGGAACTTATGTTTGTACATCAACAGGAGCTGCAACTAGTTTAACTGGATGTAGTGCAATAACATGCAGCATTACATCACAAACTGGATTATCTAATCAAACCGGATTAGCTTATTCATCATCTCCAGTATCGCTTTCTTGTAACTCAGGATATACGGGAAGTCCTACTTACACTTGTACATCAACGGGGGCGGCTAATATATCGGGGAGTTGTACGGCGATTACTTGCTCAATTACAAGTGTTACAGGATTAACTAATCAAACCGGATTAGCTTATTCAACTTCACCAGTTTCGCTTTCTTGTAACTCTGGATATACTGGATCTCCGACTTACACTTGTACTTCTACAGGAGCGGCAAGCATATCAGGAAGCTGCACGGCAAGCGGATGTGGAAATTCAAACAATGGAGCTGGCGGAACTTTTAATGGAACCGGATTAACCAACAATAGCCAATATGCACAGAATGCTTGTGAATCTTATTACGGATCCGGAAATTGCACCATCGGTAATTGCGGAAGCTTCTCTTATTGGTATCAAAGTGGAGCTATGAGCTGTAATTGCTCAAAACCAGCTGGAAGTTATGAATGGGTTTACAGCAACTTTGGTAATAGTTACAGCATAGTTGGACACGATTACGGAGGGCAAAACACATCCATTCTAAATAAACTTCCTTTCGTTCGTCAAAAAGGTAGCAACACTTGCGATTCCAATAGTTGGGTTCTCAATTTGGGAAACATGGCATCTGGCTGTCCAGGTATAACACCATAGAATCCGCTTTAGTAATTTCGATCCACCGGCTCAATTATTAACTGCTCATCCCCGATTGCTTTTTTGCGAATTGGTTTAGTTTTTAATTTCAAATCGGTTTTGCCAAAAGAAAATAAAGTGTGACACAACCAGTTTTCATCATCACGTTTTTGAAAATCTTCACGATAATGCGCACCACGACTTTCTTCTCTAAATAAAGCTGAAGAAAAAGTTGCAATTGATTGCAGCAATAAATTTTCAGTTTCTAAATATTCCACTAATTCATTATTCCAAAATAAACTTTTATTTTTTGGCGCGGCCGCCGCAAAATTTTCTTGTAATCTCTTTACTTCGCTCAAGCCTTTTTCTAGCAATAATATTAGAAATTTTTCCAACCAGTTTATTAATTAAATCTTCAGGGATTCTCTTCGATTTCAAAATTGAATTTGCCGCAATTTTTCCTGATAAATCGCCAAACACCACAATATCTAAAAGCGAATTACATCCTAAACGATTAGCACCATGAACCGAAACGCAAGCAGCTTCGCCGATTGCTAATAATCCATCAACTTTTTTCTCCGCCTCATCAAAATAAACAACTTCACAATTCATATTAGTTGGAATTCCCCCCATAGTATAATGGGCCACCGGAACAACCGGAATCGGCTCCCTGGTCACATCAATTCCCGCAAAAGATTTAGCCAATTTTACCACCCCTGGCAATTTATCAAAAATATTTTTTTTATCCAAATCGCTTAAAATTAAGTGCAAATATTCTTTATTTTTTCCACAACCATATCCGCGGTGAATCTCAGTGGACATTGCTCTAGCAACCACATCTCTTGAAGCCAAATCCAAATAATTTGGCGCGTAATATTCCATAAATCTCTGACCCACACTATTAACCAAATAAGCGCCCTCACCCCTTGCTGCTTCTGTAACCAAAAGCCCGCTGCCATATAAACCAGTTGGATGAAATTG
>CAYTXH010000069.1:0-3225 GCA_964441115.1 uncultured Gammaproteobacteria bacterium
AAAGGCAAAAGCATGGATTCCCGTGTGCAGTTCGGTAATGCTCACTGCAAGACACGGGAATGACAGAAGTGAGATTGCCGAGCTCCGCTCGCAATGACGAATTAAGGGCGTAATGACACAAAGACAAAGATTGCTTCGGAAGTTGTAGAGGTCGGACAATAGTGAATTTACAAATTTTTGCCTTTGGCAAATAGTCATAAGTTGTCCCGACTATCAAAGTGAGGTTGCTCACTCTAATCTTGCAATGACGGAAATGGCTGCTAGCTACAAGCTGCTGACTGATAGCTGTAGTCGGTTAGCGGTAGACTGACTGCTGACTAAGTAGATTGCTTGAACTTCGGCTAAGAGTTTGTTAGGATGGAAATCCGAAGAAAGAGCGAACTATGTCGAACTTGCCCACAAAATTATGTTTTGTAGATATTGAGACCACTGGATCTAGTTTATTTCGTAGTCGAATTATCGAAATTGGTATCCTTCGAGTTGAAAATGGACAAGTTGTCCAAACTTTTAGAAGTTTAGTTAATCCTGAGCAAAGTTTACCTGAAGAAATTACCTTATTAACTGGAATTACCCCAGCAGAGTTAGAATCTGCCCCAACTTTTAGTGAAATTGCTGATCAAGTTTTTGCGATTTTAGATGAGGCAGTATTTGTAGCTCATAATGTTAGATTTGACTACAGCTTTATGAAACAAGAGTTGCGTCGAGTTGGCTATCAATTTAGTCCAAAGCAGATGTGTACTGTCAAATTATCACGAAAACTTTATCCGCAGGAGCGACATCATAATTTGGATATTTTGATCCAAAGATTTAATTTAGTTTGTCCTAGTCGCCATCGAGCTTTCGAAGATGCTGATTGTTTATGGCAGTTTTACCAAATTATTAATAAACAATTTGCCGAGGAGGAGTTATTAGCAGCTTTAGAAACAATAATGAAACAGCCAACTCGGCCAATCAAATTAGAACAATCAGTGCTAGATAATTTGCCGGAGACTGCTGGAGTATATATTTTCTATGGCCAAAATGACTGCGTGCTATATGTTGGTAAAAGTGTCAATTTAAGAGATCGGGTATTGTCTCATTTTGCTAGTGACCATAGTTCGACTAAGGAGTTACAGCTGGCTCAATTAGTGGAGCGAGTTGAAACTATTCAAACGGCTGGTGAGTTGGGAGCTCTGTTAAAAGAAGCTGAATTAATAAAAACTTTATTACCTTTATATAATCGTCGACTTCGTCGGCTACAAAAAATGATGGCTGTTAAGCAAATCAAAGACAGAGATGGTTATGATTCTATAAAAATAGAGACGATTAGTGAGATTAATCCGGATGAAGTTAGTGAGATAATTGCTATTTTCCCATCGGCAAAAAGAGCTAAAAGTTGGTTAACTCAGATGAATAAAGATTATGATTTATGTGCAAATAAATTGCAGCTGGAATCAACTTCAGGTGGTTGTTTTGGATATCGGTTAGGTAGATGTCAGGGAGCGTGTAAAGGTTTGGAATCAACAGTTAAATATAATTTAAAATTCCAGTTAGCTTTTACTAGTCATCGCTTTAAATCATGGCCATTTCCTGGGACGATTGTTATTAAAGAACAGTGTCCATTTACTGATCGATTAGATCACTTTTTGGTGGATAAATGGTGTTTGATGGGTAGTTTTGATCCGTCTGGTCAAACCCCAAAAGCCAAGACTAGTTCTTTTGATTTAGATACTTATAAAATTTTAGTCAAATATTTAAAACAACCAAGTGCTTGGCGAAAGATAGAAACTCAAGTTGATACTCAGAAAATCGAATTTGATAATTCGGGAATGATGCTAGTTAATGATTTAATTAATGACAGTGATGTGAGTTATGAGCCAGTTTCAGAGTCTGCCTAGCCAGCAAGCTTAACGGCTGGTACAATGGTCTGGTGGAATATATACATGCATTAATTTTATCTTTAGTAGAAGGAATAACTGAATTTTTACCAATCTCTTCAACCGGTCATTTGATTTTAACGGCGAATTTATTAGGAATTCCTCAAACTGAATTTGTAAAAAGTTTCGAAATTATTATTCAGTTAGGTGCTATTTTTGCTGTGGCTTTACAGTATATTCATAGAATTTTAGCTAATCCAAAATTAATTTTAAAAATCGGGGTTGCTTTTATTCCTGCAGCAATTCTCGGTTTGGGTTTATACAAAGTTATTAAAACTGTTTTAATTGGTAGTAGCGAAGTGGTGTTATGGTCATTACTAATTGGTGGAATTATTTTATTGATTCTAGAGTTGTGGTATGGCAAACAGGAAGTAAAAACTAAAGAATTAGAATCTATTAGTTATCGACAAGCAGTATTAATTGGTGTAGGACAATCAGTTTCTTTAATACCCGGTGTCTCTCGTGCTGGGGCAACAATTGCTGCAGGGATGTTACAAAAAATATCTCGACCAGCTGCTGTTGAGTTTTCATTTTTATTGGCAATTCCAACTATGATGGCAGCAACAGTACTGGACTTATCTCAAGTCGGATGGAGTTTTAGTGCTCAAGAATATCAGTTACTGGCTGTTGGTTTAATTGGATCATTTATTAGTGCCTGGTTGGCAGTTCGATGGCTAGTCAAGTTTGTCTCACACCATAATTTTGTGGGTTTTGGAATATATAGAATAGTAATTGCCATAATTGGGTTATTATTTTGGCTATGAGATCAACTCCAAAAGTCATTATTATCGGTGCAGGATTTGGCGGTCTTTCTGCTGCATGTTATTTAGCTAAAGCTGGATTTAGTGTCACTATTATTGAAAAGAATAAACTAGTTGGTGGCCGAGCTAATTTATTTAAGATTAAGGGCTTTAAATTTGATAGCGGCCCTTCTTGGTATTTAATGCCCGATGTTTTCGATAAATTTTTTGCAGATTTTAATAAGAAGTCGAGTGATTATTACCGTTTAAAAAAACTTTCTCCTCAATACCGATTTTATTTTAATGATGGGACAACTCAAGACATAAGTGACAAATTGTCAGAGATTAGTCAGATGTTTGAAAAATACGAGGTTGGTGCAGGGCAAAAATTAAATGATTATGTAAAGTTAGCGACTATTCAGTATCAGATAGGTTTATCCGAGTTTGTTTATAAAAATTATCAATCTTTGGGAGACTTTTTTAATAAAAAACTTCTAACAGCTGGGCGAACTTTTAAGATTTTTGAAAATATGGATAACCATGTTAAAAAGTATTTTAAAAATCCGAAA
>CAYTXH010000070.1:0-3224 GCA_964441115.1 uncultured Gammaproteobacteria bacterium
AATTAATTTTCCAACCTCTTTCGGTTCATTTGTACCTAATAACTCGATGGGATCAACGCCATATTTTTCACAATCACTGAGAGAATTTCCACCAACTTTAGTTAACCATTCATCTGTCACTGGGTAATGCTTTGAGGCTAGATCGTGGTCTGCTTGTTTGTAAATACAATCAACTATTCGAAGTCCAACTAATTCTAATCGACTAATAATTTGGCCTGCAACACGACGTCGCATGGCATCTGGTTTGACTAAAATTAATGTTTTTTGATTTATCATTTTATTTCGATATCTTCGATATTATATTGCCCAGAATCGTAAACGTCAATAATGGCAAATCTTGGATTTTGAGTATTACGCGATGAAGTTACAGCTCCAATAGTAGTCATTTTAAGATTGGTCCGTGGCTCAGTGTATTGAGACCAAACATGAGTATCTCCGGCAATAACTTCGCTAACTTGATACTGTTTAAACCAATTTAGGAGTTGATCCGCTTGTTGTTTAAATTTAGCCTCGACTTTTCCGTACACATGATCTGAAGAGGGGTGATAAAACGGCGAATGGCTAAAGACGAAAATTACCTTAGCACTCTGACTTGCTTTAATTAGCTCTTGCTCAATCCATTGCTCTTGAATCCCATCGATCCCTAAATAATTATCACTATTATCAATTAATATAATTCTAGTGTTATCGTAGCCAAAAGAAGTATAGGAAACACCAAAAATATCGGCAAAGGTAGTTATTGCGGCCTGCTGCCTATTTCTGGCATCCCAAAGATCATGATCTCCTGCAGTACTATAGTAAGCAATTCCAGATGACTCAAAGCGCTTTTTAGCTTCATTTAGCTCTTGTTCAGTCCCAACATCTGTATAATCACCTAGACCAACAACAAATTTAACCCCCTCAGCTTTAGCTTGGTTTAATGCTTTTTCTAAACCAGTATTGTCATTGTGTGAATCTGCAACGACTGCAAAACGAAAAATGGGAGTTCCTAACGGACTAGGAGATGGGGTAGGAACTATATTTTGAGTAATTTGCTGAATATCTTTTGAACTACTTGGATCGAAAGACAGAACTTTAGAGGCAATTCCTACTAAATATTCACTACTCAGTGCATTTTTAGCTAGTTGCTGAGGATTCAAATCTAATGGATCAATGCCTGAGAAACTTTTAAAGGCTTGATATGAAGCTAAAAATAGAATTACTAAAACAGCTAAACTAATCAGCATCCGGACAAATAGTAAAAAGCCAGTTGGCCCTTTTTTGCGATGATGCTTGGTTTCATCGTGTTTTGACATCTTATGATAAGTGTAACAAGATTTAGATAGAAACTCGAATTTACATTCGATCTGGGGCACTAATTCCTAACAGTCCTAAACCATTGGAAATAACAATTTGGGCTGATCTGACCAGCGCTAAGCGAGACAACTTAATCTCCTCTGCTTCGGCATTAAGTACTGGGCACTGTTCATAAAACTGATGAAAAGTATCAGCTAAATCAGTTAAATAAGTGGTTAAATGATGAACTTGATAGTCTTTAGCAATTGATTGAACTAAATTTGGATAATTAGTTAAATGTTTTATTAGCTTAATCTCTTTAGGATGTTGGTAGCTTAGATTATCAGTTTGATAATCTGAAGACTCTACTTTAGCTAAAATATTCGCCATTCTGGCGTGAGCGTATTGAACATAATAAACAGGATTATCATTAGAGTTCTTTTTTGCTAAATCTAAATCAAAATCTAAATGAGTATTGGTTGATTTCATTAAAAAGAACCACCTAACTGCATCAGCAGAGATCTCATCTAAAAGTTCATCTAGTGTGACGTACGTTCCTGCCCGCTTTGACATTCTGACCTCTTGCCCTTGGCTATATAAACGAACTAATTGCATAATTATTGGTTGAAACCAATTAGGACTATATAAAGCAGTCATCATTGCTTGAAATCGTTCTGCATAGCTGTGATGATCTGCACCTAATATGTTAATTTTTAAGTCAACTCCTTGATCATGAATTATGCGATGGTGAGCAATATCTGCTAAAAAGTAGGTAGGTTCTTGGCGACCTCTCCCTTGCTCTGAAGTCATCAACACTCGGTCTTTATCATCTCCGTACTGAGTTGATTTAAACCATAAAGCTCCTTCTTGGTTATAAACTAAATCTTTCTCTTCTAATAAAGTTACGGTTTGATTAATTTGATCTGGATAAAGCGATCGCTCCGAAAAATAATTATCAAACTTAATTCCTAAGCGACTAATCGCGGGTTTAATTTGATTTTCAAACATATAGTCCGCTAATTTGTGGCCTAAAGTTTGAGGATCTAAATCTAGATCATCCTTAAATTGCTCAGCTAATTCTTTAACATACCCTCCTTGATAATGAGCATCTTGAGCTTCTATTCTTCCAGCGGCCGCTAAAACTGATTCACCTAAGGTTCTAACCTGATTACCAGTATCATTAACATAATACTCACGTTCAACTTGATAACCATTAGCTTCAAATATATTTGCAAGACTATCGCCAATTGCTCCCCCACGACCATTAGCTAAAGTTAATGGCCCAGTTGGATTCGCGGAAATAAACTCTACTTGAACTTTTTGCTTTGAGAAATCTTGATTCGTACCAAATTTATGATCTAACGACAAAATATTTAGAACCTCTTCAGACCATAATTTAGGATCAACTTTGATATTAATAAATCCTGGACCTGCGACTTCAACTGAACTGATAAAACTCACTGTTTCTAACTGATCTCCAATAGCTTTAGCAATCTCACGGGGAGATTGATAAATGTTTTTTGCTTGTTGTTTAGATTGTTGTAACGCAATATTCGTTGAATAATCGCCAAATTGATATTCGGAAGGAATAGATAAAACTAGATCATTACTCTCTAAATCAAGATTATTTAATATTTTTACTATCTCTTGGCTAATTTTTTGAGCTAACATAACGATAGTTTAGCATAATTTAGTTCATAATAAGTATATTTAATTATCTTAATTTTAACAATAATAACTAAAATATTAAAATTTCTATAGGTTTATACACCTGCCAATATTAAAAAAATATTTTTATTTACAAAAAGGATGACAGTTAATACCCTAAATCGATTTTCTGATTGTCATGACAATCTTTTTTGGCGAGTAAATAATATACTCCTAATACCAAAAAATAGTAACCTATCAGGAAAGATATGCTTAAAATCACTTTTTCCAAATGATTCATT
>CAYTXH010000071.1:0-3110 GCA_964441115.1 uncultured Gammaproteobacteria bacterium
GTTGGATCACCGAGAGATTCCCAGTGTCCTTCAGTTTCATATAACCATTGAACCGCATCAAAAAAGTGACCTTGAGTTCCAGCAATTTCCGCAAAATTAGCAGCTAACTTAGCATGTTTATGCAAAGGCAATGGATAATGTCGATAAATAAACTGAAAATCGGGATTGGAAGCATTTCGAGCAACGATTTCTTTAACTGAAGATTGAGCGGATGCACAAGCTGGGCACTGCAAATCAGCAAATTCAACTAATTTAATCTTAGCGCTATCAGAACCTATTTTCTGACCTTTCGAGTAATCAATTTCTACTATTTTATTCTCTTCTTCTGTGTTTGGAGTAGAACTTCCACGGCTAACTGCCCAAATTCCAACAATTAAAATTAATATCGTAGCGACGACAATTCCGACTAAAATCTTGGCTTCGTTGTTCACAACGCTAGTATATCCATATACTTTCTGGTTCTCAATAATCATTTCGACTATAAGACTTGCACAATCCATCACCCTTATACCAAATTTGTCCTAAAGGACAAATTTGGTATTGATATAGCTTCAAAATTATAAACATAATTATAATTAAAATTTTAATACATAATTAAAAAACTAACTTATAGGATAAAGTGAGTTAAACTGTTATAATTAACCAATGTTTATCGATGAAGCTCAAATTACTCTTAAAGCAGGCCACGGTGGTGCTGGAAAAGTTTCTTTCTTCCCTGGCTATAAAAGCGGTCCAGATGGTGGAAATGGTGGCCGAGGTGGCGATTTAATTATCGTTGGCTCAACAGATCTTTATGATCTGCAAAATTTTACTAAACAGAAATTAATCGAAGCAGAAGATGGCCAAGATGGTCTCAGCAATCAGAAAACTGGTCGCGATGGCAATCATCGAACTGTTAAATTCCCCCCAGGCACTTTATTAAGTGATTTAGAAACCGGAGAGGAATTTGAAATCACTCACGCCGGCCAAGAAATTGAAATCTGCCGTGGTGGAATCGGTGGTAAAGGTAACGCAGAACTCGCTAATTCCCGCAATACTACCCCAATGAAAGCTCAAGGCGGTCGTCCAGGTCAAACACGTATCTTAAAATTAACTCTCAAGTTAATCGCTGATTTTGGACTAATTGGTTTACCAAATGCCGGTAAATCCAGCTTATTAAACGAACTTACTCGAGCCAATGCTAAAGTAGCCAATTATCCATTCACCACCCTCGAACCAAATTTAGGGGTATTAGGAATTCATGTTTTAGCTGACATTCCCGGATTAATTGAAGGCGCAGCAGCGGGCAAAGGTCTCGGTATCAAATTCTTAAAACACATTGAAAAAACCTCAATCTTACTTCACTGCGTTGCTGCTGATTCTGAAGACATACAAGCTGATTACAAAACTGTTCGCCAAGAATTGGCTAACTATAATCCTGAATTACTAGAAAAACCAGAAATTATTTTATTAACTAAATCTGACTTAATTGAGCCAAAAGATCTAGCTAAAAAACAAAAAACTTTAGCTAAATTTGGCCAGGTCCTAACAGTATCAATTCACGATTGGGATAGTCTGCAAGAGTTAATAAACCATTTGCAAAGATAATCTTGGATCAAGCAATCGTTCGATATTTGGTCGAACTGATCTCAAAGTAGGCGCAGGAACTGATCTACCACCAAAGCAACTCACACAATAATTATCAATATTTGCACCAACATACGATAACGCTTCAGCGACATCCTCTAACGTATTATAATTTACTGACTTCGCTCCGATTTCTAAAGCAATCTCTTCGTTTGATCTCAAATTTCCATTGGAATCAATTGCAATATATTCATCACCTTGTGAACCCATATTAATTCCAAAATCACACCCTCGGACGACTTTAGGTGCTGTTGACAATAAATTAACTTCGCCACCCCGGTATTTTATTTCTTGGATCAGTCCTCTAGCTGTAGTTCCCCGAATAATTGAATCATCTACTAAATCAACCACCATTCCTTCGAATTCATCTGAAACTTCATATTTTGTTTCTACCACATCAGCTCGCATCTCACCTTCAATAAATGACCTTTTAGTATTATTTCGACTTCTTCTGACCAAACCTCGATCTCTTTTTCTCAAACTAAATGCATATTCGCCACCAGCTGCTGCTGATGAATCGGGTACAAAACCAGCTTCGCTGCCATCTCCAGGGTGATAAACAGCTAAAGTGTGTCCCAATTCCCGTCGCGCTGCAGCTACTGAGTATCCATCCAATTTGGAGTGTTCATGCATAAAATAAATCATTTCTAAAGCACAGATCGCTAAATTAGGCTGATCTAATAAAAACGATCTAAAATTACCCCTATCACTAAAGCTAACAATTTCACCTGGCGCCACTTCCGTAACAGATTCTGCTTTTAAAGTTCTTAATCCTTTAGATTCAGAAGACACAAAAACCCCTGATTGCGTATAACCATAAGACAATGGCCGATTTCCAGCTGGATCCCTCACTGCTAATAAATTTCCATCCATCGTGGCAATTGTTAATGCATACGAACCATGAATTCCTTGCAATGCATTTTGAACTCGCTCCATCCAGTTTAGACCAGGAGCTGCGACTATTAATTTTGCTAACCCCTCACTATCAAACTTAAAATCGGGACATACTCCATATTCTTCTAATCGCTTTCTAATCAGTCCTGTTTCTGGAATATTTCCGTTATGCGCTAACCCGATTTTTCGATCTTCATGTTCTGCAATAATCGGTTGTAAAAAATCTTGTCCATCTCCGCCTTGCGTTTTATATCGATTATGTCCAATCGCTAAACTCCCCACCAGATTAAGAGAATCCATTTTTCGTCTACTAAAAATTTGGTTGACCAGTCCTACTCCTTTATGATGATGAAAACCATGATTGACAGTTAATACCCCAGCACCATCCTGACCACGATGTTGGTTCGTTGATAATAAGGCGACTGTTCGCCTGACAATATCATTGCCTTTAAAATCTATTGCTCCTACAACTCCACAGTGTTCGATTGGTTTATCGTGTTCTAACGTCATATTACCAATAAAAAAAGACCCTTCTGTGGGTCCCTTCATCAGATTAACGTTTTGTTTTCACGATTGTCAACCATGAAAAT
>CAYTXH010000072.1:0-3040 GCA_964441115.1 uncultured Gammaproteobacteria bacterium
ATTGTTAAAAAAAATAAAATATTGTGGCTATTTGGACTAAGTCTCTCCGGGTTAACCACATTTAATCTAAGTCAGAACTTTGATCCAACTCAAATGAGTTCAAATCCAAGTCAATGGTTTCCAACCCCTCAGGTTGCTACTAATAGTGCCAATTTAGTCACTCCTGTTAGTCAAACCCCATTTAACGATTCAATTTATCAGCTATTTATTAATCAAAACTATGGACTTTACTCATTAATTGGATTCGAAATTATCGCTATCATTATTATCGCCATAATCGTCAGCCTAATTTTTTCAGCTTGGGTTCAAGCCTGCATGCTTAACTCCACTCAACAAGCCATCGACAATCACCATCCAACCATTGCTAGTAGTTCTAAACCCTCACTTTCTTCAATTGCTTCCATCATATGGTTAGATACAATTCCGTGGATAGTATTTTCTTTGATCATTGCTGCCGGCTATTTAGTTAGTATTCCTGGACTTTTTTATACTGATTGGCCAATCAAAATAATAAAAATTATTTTGCTTACAGCAACTATTGGTTTTACTCTACATGGTCTATTTTTATTAACTTTAATAACTATCTGGGCTAAAAGATTTGTAGTTCTTCATCATCTCAGCGCTTTTAATTCTTTCAAAAAAAGTTATCAATTAGTCAGATTATATTTCTGGAAAATGCTCTTCTTAGGATTAATTAATAATTTAGCCTCTGGATTGGTTATGCTTTGCATAATCGGTATTCCGATGGCGATCTTTGGCAGTCTAGCTTTTATGCTCAGTCAAATTTCCATTCCAAATGCTGTCATTATTTGGATAGTGGCTGGAATTATTAGTGCTCCAATTATTTTAGTTGTAATTATTGCCACGATCTTACTAACTGGTATGATCACCGCTTTTAAAACATCCGTTTGGTCTTTAGCCTTTAAACAAATCTATCAAGGAGACAAAAATGACTAAGCAACCAGCTGGATTTTGGCTTCGAAGTTTAGCCGCTATTACCGATCAATTAATTATGTTAATTCCTCATACCTTTATCTGGTCAATTCTTTTAGCCAGCAAAGATGTCTCAGTACTGATACATAATCTATTAATATATATTGCAGTTTTGATCTTTCCCGCTTGGCACATCCTCTATTCCACAATCCTAACTTATTATTTCGGTGGAACCTTCGGCAAATTATTGTTTGGTTTAACTGTTGTGGATCATCAGAATAAATCATTATCCTTTAAAAAATTATTATTTAGACATAGTATTGGATATCAATTCTCAGCAGTAATTTTTGGATTAGGTTATTTAGCAATTTTAAAACATCCTCAAAGACTCGCTTGGCACGATCAAATTGTCGAATCTAAAGTTATTCGATCTAACTATCCCGGTTTATTAGCTATTGTTGGAATTATTTTGATTTTAATTATTAATGGTTATTTTATTACCCAAGCAGTTAACAACTTTGCAGTTAATGCTAGTTTGAAATTTGACTTATATCACTATTATGAAGATTACCGACAGCAGGAAGCCAGTATTATTACTCCAGTTGATCGCCCCAGCCAAGTATTGGAGCTCTCAGAAAAAGCTCAGCAAGAATACGCTAATGGCAATTATCAACAAGCTCTTCAATATCTACAATCAGCCATGGGTTTAGACCCCCAAAATGCTGAAGTTTATCATCAATTAGGACAAACATTATTAAAATTAGGAGAAAATGACCGAGCAATTGAGGCATTTCAAACTGCAGTTGAGCTCCAGCCTCAAAATCAGGTCTTTCAATCTAGTTTAGAATCTGTTAAATAATATTATATGGCAAAAAAATCTGATAAACCAAAAACCACTCTTTGGCTCTTTTTAGTCCTTGTCGTTTTAACTGCAGGCGCCATTTTAACCTATCAAACAATTATTAATAGCAACACCTATCTAAAGTTCAACTTACGAGGTGGAATTGGCAGCTTAGATAACCGAATGAAGATCAGCCAAGAAGGACAAATTCATCTAACCTCTCGAGGTGACAGCTACAAAAAACAATTATCTGGTGAAGAATTAGCCAAATTCAAACAATTAGTGGCACAGGCTGATTTAGACCAACAAGGTAGCAACTTTGCTCCAACTGGCAAACCTGAAACTATTTATTATGAATTATCTTTTAAGGGAAAAGAATTAACATACAATGACAACACTGTGCCTGATAACGCTCAAGCTTTAGTTCAATTCTTAACAGAAATTTCAAATCAGCTCTTACTCGCAAGTCCAGCTAAGTAATTAAAACCACTTCTTTTTCTTAGAATTTTTCAGAGTCGCTAATTGTTCATAAAGTTTTTTCTCTTCTGCCGAAACAGTTTTTGGAACCTCTAACCGAACACGGACATAATGACTTCCCTTTTCTCCACCTCGAAGTGACGCTACACCTTTACCTCTTATTCTGATTAATGTTCCCGGTTCTGCACCAGCAGGAACTTTAACATTCACTTTGCCTTCAACGGTTTTAACAGTGATAGTCGTACCTAAAACAATCTCAGGGATAGTCAAAGTAGCATCAGAAAAAATATCTGTACCTTCTCTTAAAAATTCACTGCTTCGCTTAACTCTAAAAACAATATCTACTTCACCAAATCGCATCTTTACTCCATCATCCACACCCGCTGGAACTTTAATATTTAACCGTTCTTTTTTTGTAGTTTGACCATCTGCTCTTTCAATCTCCACCACTTTTTCTGTTCCATGAACAGCTTCATCAAAAGTTAGCTCTAATTGATAAGTTGGCTGTCTCTTAAATCCACCAAAACCTTGACCTCCAAAAATCTGCTCAAACAAATTAAATGGATCATCAAAACCACTCATATCAAATTCAATATTTGGACCACCACCAGTTGAGTAAGAGTACGATTTAAAGCCACCTTGGCCCCCAAACGGGTTAAATCCAGCACCAAATGGATTACCTCCACCCATTCCAGCTCCAGGTTCAAAAGCCGCAGAACCAAATTGATCATAGGTTTTTCTTTATATGTTGCAAACCTCTATCTTCTGAAAATAGCGCCGTATGTGGCT
>CAYTXH010000073.1:0-2831 GCA_964441115.1 uncultured Gammaproteobacteria bacterium
AGTAAGTAAACCATTGATCCGATGTAAAGAAACTAATATTTACTCCAATTACGGCCAATATACCTAAACTTGCTATACCAATCCGCCATTTTGGAGCTCGTATCACCATCAATATTCCTCCAATTACTAAAGAGAAACAAAAAACACTAACTCCTAAAAATCGCCATGGGAATTGAATAAATTTTATACCTGGCAATAATTGCCAAACTAAAACTGATTTATTATGAGTTAACCACAATCCTAGCCAGCCAAGACTGAGTAAGACTACTAAAGTTAAAGTTGATTTAAGCCGAACTCGTCGTTCTCTAACCAACCAAATAAGTCCGACTAATGGCAACACCCAATGCAAATGACCAACCGAAAAACTCAAACCGTCATTATCCCACCAACCAGATCCACCATACCCCCACATACGTTGAATTAATAACTGTCGAATCGTCGCAAAGTGATTATTATAATCATAAAATCCAGCTGCAGTATTAGCCACCGCCACCAATTTCGATTCAAATATAACTGGTAATAAGTAGAATGCTGATAACCCAAAAGCTACCACTGCTACTACCAATAATTTTGGTACCAATTTCCAAGCATTAAACAAATAAATTCGATATAGCATCCACCAGCCAACTACTACAGCAAACATTAATGTTGATAAATTATGAGTTACAATTAAGGCTGATAAACAGATCGCCATCAACCACCATGACCGCCACCGCTTAGTCTCCAAATAATCTTCAAACCAATATAAAATTAACGGAAACCAAACAAATCCCCATGCCTCAGGCAAAGCTCCTCGAACATAAACATCAACTGCTCGATATGGAGCGTAAGTATAAAAAACCGCTGCGACTAAAGCAGCTAACTGATCTTTCCAAACCTTTTTCGCTAACAAATACATACTTAAAGCCGAAAAAACTAGCGATAAGATAAATAGCCATTTAATAGTATCGATAACTGACAATCCAAATAATCTTAAAATCTCACCTTGGGCATAGACTAACTGAGCATAAAAATTAAATGTTGGTTGACCATATTCAAAGGTCGCATCTGGAGTCCAACGGCACGGAAGTTGCCAATCAGCTAAACATTTATCGTATTCAAACTGTCGAAATGTATGAAAATCATGCATTGACCAAATACCCGGCTTTAAACCTACCCAGAAAGCGGGAATGATCAATAGCAACACTAATAACACATAGCGATAACGACTAATAAATTGTTTTAATCTAACCATGGTATGTCTTATTGTAGCTTACTTTATTGTGTGATATCACGATTAACATCAGTTTCTACTAACTGATAAAGCATTCGGCCTCGATTATTATCAACTGTCCATTTTGTAACCGCATTTTATGGAAAATCACCCGGTGACCCAGCCACTAACACCCCTTTTTCCAATCGCAAATCATTCCATGATAGATCTCTAAATTCATATGTACCCAATCGATATTCTCCTAATTGATCGACGTAACGTTTACCTTCTGTTTCATATTTCAACCAAGCCTTTGACTGTCTTTGAAAATCAGTTGGATCCCATTTACTGTAATAAGCCACCCAAATTTGAGGTTGACCAAAACTTTTACTCATCACAACCTCAGCATAATCCTGATCTCGCTGCTCTAATTGTTTAAAAACTTCACTAATTGACCAGCGTTGTCTCTCAATTGTTAAATTCGGTAAATGATAAATATAGTGATAACCAAATTGAATCAGACTAATCATCAACACTGATAAAACTATCCACTGTCCCCATTTTTTACTCCATTTATAATCTAAAGCGTAATCTAAAAGTTTAGCTAACCCAATTCCTGACACAATCATTAACCATGGCAGAAAGCTAACAGCTCGATTTACTGAAATCCCACCATGAGTTAGAATCGCTGCTAATGGCGCTGTAATAATTAAGGCTCCTAACATTAAACCGATTCTTTTTTTGGCAGTCATTAACCAGCCCATACCGATCAAAAATGTTATCAATTCGATAGGATAAAGCAGTGGCATAGTTGGGAAATTTAAATAGCTAGCATCTGGTCTGTTCCCACCAAAGAATGCCGATAAGTTAGCATATTGAATATAATTTGACCAAATCTTTTCTCCTAAGAAAACATATTTGCCATCAAAAACTCTACCCCAAGTTGCAGGTGATGGTGATTCAATTTTTCGGTAACGCAACTCTTCTGAATCATCTTTAATCACACTAAATACTCCAACATCGGCTAATCGACTACTGGTCTTTTGATTATTAAAAGCTATTGGCAAAGCCATAATTCCCACAATCAAACAAACTAAAGCCATCTTTCTCATTGGCCACTGTTTCCAATTAATTAACCACAATAAACCTACAGCTGCTGGCACCACCAATTTAAATGAGTGATAGCTATACAAACTTAGTCCCAAACTAATAGCTGCCACTAACCACCATTTACCATTTTTAATCTGACTTAATGCCCAAACTCCCAATGCTAATAGCACAACACCAATACCACCTTCAAACGCCGTTCTCGACAACATAATCCCCCATGGTGAAATTGCCATTAATCCAGCCACAATTAACGCCATCCTCTGATTATCAAACCAAGTCAAAATTATCCGATATACTAACCAGATTAAGAACACTCCAAATAATGCTGTTGGTAACCTCATACCCCATTCATTCAAGCCAAAAATAGCTACAGTTGGAACCTGTAAATACATCAGAATTGGTGGTTTATAATCACCATAGCCTCGAGGAAATAACGGCAAAAACTCACCCCACTCATCTTTGCCAGTTTTTAGAATTGAATAAGCTGAATAAGCTTGCTGAATCTCGTCACCACGAACGCCAATCGGCA
>CAYTXH010000074.1:0-2706 GCA_964441115.1 uncultured Gammaproteobacteria bacterium
AGTGGTTTATGATAGTCAAGCAGCATTTGGTATGGGTAACGGTGTTTATATTAAAGGTACTGTAGAGATTATTTCTGATGAGAGAGTAGGGGAGATTTTAGAATTGATTACAGAGCGGAAACGGAAAACCAGTCCTGATGGTCAAGTTTCCGTTAGAGATGCTAGTGGTTTCCAAGCGACTTCCCCCTGGAAAATCTATCAATTAACACCACAACAACTGTGGACGTTGAAAGAATCATTTGAACCAAAAGGATATCCTGGTGATTTTCGAGTGGAAATTCCTGTAGAAGCTCTCAAATAATATTTAATTAATCGGTTACTCTTTACGAATTATTACACAAATCTATTGTTGCTCTTTTTTTGCTAAGTTAATCTCCTTAAGTAACTTAATTATTAATTTACTTAAGTACAGATAATGACTCATACACACAAAACATTTAATGTTGCTGTTTTACAAACGGGTTCTCACAAAACTCTGCGGAATAATGTCGTTAAAGTATTATCGGATTTTGATATTTCTACCGCAGAATGGACAATTTTAGGCTATATCTATCAACACAAATCTGCACGTTTTATAGATTTGGCGATACATCTAGATGTAGAGCCACCACATATTACAACTTTGATTGATATTTTAGAGATAAAAAAGCTTGTAGAAAGGAAAGATGATCTTAATGATCGTCGCGCCAAGAGACTTATTTTAACGAAAAGCGCTATAGATTTAATTCCTCAAGTGGAAATTAAGTTATCTGCACGAATGGGTCATTTATTAAATGGAATTACCCCGGAGGAGATGAAGACTTATTTCAAAATACTGGAAACCATTATTAAAAATGGTATCGAAATGGAAAAAAACGAAAAGTTATCTTCTCAAGAAGATAACTCCAAGCTATTAAATTTAGAAAATTAAGAGAGGGGGTGAGAATATGAATAACAATACAATGATAATTGGTGTTATTGCTGCGGTCGCAATCATTGGTTTAGGTGGATATTTTTTGATGAATAAACCTATGAACGAGTCCACAATGGCTCAAGCATCTATGATGCCGTCTGCAAATTCAGCAATGGAAGCAGGTGACCAAATGATGGATAAAGAGCAAGGCGTAATGGTTGGAGGAGCAATGATGGTTCCTTCAAAAGACATAGTTGATAATGCGGTAAACTCAAAAGACCACACTACAGTTGTAGCAGCAGTTAAAGCAGCAGGTTTGGTTGAAACATTAAAAGGTACTGGTCCTTTTACGGTTTTTGCTCCAACAAATGCAGCTTTCGAAAAGCTACCAGCTGGTACAGTCGAAACTCTGTTAAAACCTGAGAACAAAGAGAAATTAACAGGGATTTTAACTTACCATGTCGTCCCTGGACGATATACGGCCGCGGATATTAAAGAAGGTATGACATTAAAAACCGTTAATGGTCAAATGTTAACTTTCAATATGAAAGACGGTAAATGGTGGATCAATGAATCCGCTATGATTGAAATAGCTGATGTTATGTCCTCAAATGGAGTAACATTTGTGATAGATTCAGTTTTATTACCTAAATAAGGTAATGGAAATCTCAACCTCTCCCTGATGTCTGTAGGGAGAGGAGAGATCTAAAAATATGAAGAATTTAGATTATCAAAAAATAATTGTGGGTGTATTAGTAGTAGTTGCTGTAATTCTAGCTGGAATGAATTATGTGAAATTTTCAAATCCTCAAGTAAAAAATCAAGAAGCGACAGTTGGGTATAAACCGGAAATAATTAAAACTGATGATGAATGGAGGATGTTGTTAACTCCACAGCAGTATTATGTTTTGCGAGAAAAGGGGACTGATGCCCCTTTTTCAGAAAGCGATTTGCTGAATGAGCATCGAAAAGGAACTTTTGTAACTGCTGATTGTGGTGAGCCGGTTTTCCGAAGTGAATATAAATTTGATTCAGGTACTGGCTGGCCAAGTTTCTGGCAGCCAATTGATGGTTCAGTTGTGGAAATTGATGATAATTCTCATGGAATGGTTAGAACTGAAATTGTGGGTAAGAAGTGTGGTGGGCATTTGGGGCATGTATTTAATGATGGTCCAGCACCAACTGGATTGAGATATTGTATTAATCCCTCGGCGTTGAAGTTTATCCCGGATTAGAATTCTTACTAATTAAATGGCTGTAAAAGTAATACATATTACTATTTTATTTTGTAGCTTCAATAGATCTTTTTAAATATTCTTATTATTTTCTTACCGAGTTCTAATTCGAGACTAGCAAAAAAATCCCAAAGTTAATCATAGGGTCAATATATGATTAATAAATTATCAATTAAGGAAAAGATCGATCATTTACTTGAAGAAATCCGCATAGTATTACCGGGAACTCAAGCAATTTTGGGCTTTCAACTAGTTGCTGTATTTTCGAATGGCTTTGATAGACTATCTGATCAGCTAAAGTTTTTGCATTTAGGAAGTCTACTTTTAATTACTCTTACCACCATACTTTTAATGGCAGTTTCTGCATATGACCGGATAGTTGATCAAGATAACGATACTGAACATTTTCATTCCTTTTCGACAGTAATGATCCTATTGGCATTATTTTTACTTGGTATAGGTTTGGCAGGTGACTTATTTGTAGTAGCGATATATATAACCGAATCATACGAAATTTCGTTACTTATATCGGCTGGGATTTTAACTTTTGCTTTCACATTATGGTTTGGTATTACCAAT
>CAYTXH010000075.1:0-2654 GCA_964441115.1 uncultured Gammaproteobacteria bacterium
ATCTCCTGTGGTTGCGGTTTTTCTACTGCTAGTTCATCAGGGATATTATTCTCATTGGGTGGAGGAGTTACCTCGGCATTATTTTTCTTAGCTCTCATCTGAGCAAGCAACGTAGCTAGTTGTTGCCATTTAGCCTGAATATCTGCATCTAATTTCAAAATATCTCTATTAAGTTGCTCTTGAACTTCAGGTCGGAATGCATAATCAATTCCACTGATAGCATTTAGCGCACCAACTGTTAGTACCGAATTAATCTGTGATAAGGCGCTATTTAAATTGGCTTCTAAATTAGCTTTAACTTGAGCTATTCTTTCTTTCCCAGTATGAAGTAAAGCGTTAACATTCGATGAAATTTGGTTAACAGTATCATTAATTGGTAGTGATCTGCTTTCTGTACTGTTTCTTAGATCATCAACTTTTTCTAACCCTGAGTTCAATGTATTATCCACTGTATTTTGTACACCCGAATCGGTTGAGGAGACAGTAGAAGACGGTTCTATTGGTAATTCCGTGGATTCTTCGCTACTAGTGCCAGTTGAATCAGTTTTTCCAAAAGCTCTATCAACAGCAGCTAATCCAGCATTCATTCGGTCGGTAACAACATCATAGACTCTTTGAACTCTGGGCGGAGTTGTCGTGGTGGAAGGCGGAGGAGCTTCTGTTGGAAGAGAACTATCGCTATGTTTAGAACTGTCAGTTCCAAACATTCGATCAATAGCTTCAGTCCCTTTATTTAAAGAATCATTAAATTTGCCATATCCTTTTTTAGCAGATCTTTTTACTCCACGACCAATTCTTACTACTCGTGATTTAGGCTTTTTAGTTGGAGTGCCTCCTTCAATAGCGGATAATAATTCAATAGCTTTAGAACTTACGGATTTATCATCAATCTTGTTAATCCATTTCTTTGACTCATCTGTTTCTCCCCATTCTTTAGCAAAATCAGCCAAACCTTCTGGTGCTTCAACTGCATTTACTTTATCTGCATCTATTCGCCAATGGTTTGAGAATCCATTGAAATAAAGACCAAGTACTGGGGGACCATCTTGGGTTGCCCCAGCAATATGTACCATGCCACCATCATTAGATAAAATTAATGATTGTTTATTGAAAAAGCTGACCATATCTTCAATAGATCCAATAACAAATCGAGCTCTAGATAAACCATTCTCATCAATTAATTGATCAAGCCTCTCTGCATTAACTTTTGTAGCATCACCATCTGGCTTATAGGGATTATACACAAAATTGAAGTTTGCAGTAGGGTATTTATCTTGAATTGATTTTGCTACTTTGACCCATTTATCTAAATCATATTGTCGTCCAGATGATCCTGATTCTAAGACGATTGTTATTTGCTCTCCGTCAGGTTTTATGCGCGATCTTTCTAATATTGCTGCATATCTTTCTTCGCTATCCACTGGGAGCGGTATTTTAAGTAAATCAATTCCTTCAGATTCATCTGTGTCATTTAGTAAATGAGAAGCGAATTTCTGGTATCTTTGATTACCATAATTATTGCTTCCATAGGCAAAAGTCGTTTGGAATAAACGAGAAAATGTAGTAACGTTTTTATCAGGAGTAGTTAATTCAATTATTTCAGGATCTCCACCATTAAGATTTTCGAAGTCAAGAATAACCGGTTTCTTAATAGAGGTGTCAGCTTTTATTAATTCTGTAACAGTATTTAATCCATTTAGATCATGTTTATCTTTCGCATGAGGGGTGTCGATGCCAATTCTTGGTTCTGTTTGTCCTCCAGCAACAATAACCAAATTGCCTGATTCTAAAGGTTTTAATACTCCGAACAGAGAGTTGGGTACAACTAAGTTAACCTTTGCTGTACTTCCGAGTTTCTCCATTTTTTTCTGTAATGCTTTAACATAACCGGCTGTAACCAATGCATCTCCAATATGGTAAGGCAATACCATATAAACTTGGTCTGCATTAATAACAGCCTCTTTAAACTCTTTTAATGTGCTTTCAGTTTCTGCATCAATTAATTCCCATGAATCATTTTCTTCTTCAGATAATGTTCTAAATAACTCGGGGGATAATTCTTCGGTACTTATTTTACGCTTACGATGTGGATATTTTCTTTCCGTTAATGTTGGGCCACCTTCTAAGCTCCCCCGATAACTTGTTTCTGTAAATGAATCTGTCATACGTTCTAATGGATGTCTTGGAGCAAATGGTACCGGAATTAAAGGAATTTCCATTGATAAAGGTGCTCCAATTGGATTAATCTCACGAGGTACAAATTTTGTTGCGGTCGGGGGGCTAAGTTCCCAATTTGGTGGACGATTAATTTGAATCTCCGTTTGACCATTTACAGTTACTTCATTAACATTCCACTGATTTTTAATTAATTCATTTTTTATATCTAGCCACTCTCTTGTCATTTGTCCATCAGGTCCTAAATACGGAGGACTGCCTGGTAATGTTGGATCAATTGTCACTGAAGGTCTGCCATCTATCAATTGTGCTTTACCAAAAATATGAACTGCAAACTTACGGGCATCTTCAAATTCCGGCGAAACTTTTCCATTCTCCATACGGATTGAAGGATCTTCTAAATGATCACGAAGTAGTCGTAATGATATTTGTCCATCGGGTCGAATTGATGGATTCGCGGGATCTCCAACTGAGACTTC
>CAYTXH010000076.1:0-2598 GCA_964441115.1 uncultured Gammaproteobacteria bacterium
TGTTTATTGTTGGCAATTGGGGCAGTCGAATATTGAGTCTGACTGCTTGGAAAACTTGGTGGCAACAACGATGGCTGATGTGGGTCTCGGTGTTGGGTGTTTTAGCGACAATGCTTTTGATTCAAAAAGGAACTAATTGGAATACAATTCAGTTCTTTTATTATAGTCAATTTGTAGCTGGAATTATGGCAGGAATTGGCATGGCGAGTATTTTGAAATGGGGTAAGTTTAAATGGTTGCAGATTTTATTGGGTATTGCTGTGGTGATTTTAACTATCCCAACTACTTTTGATAGTTTGCGCGGGTATTTACCAGGAAATCCTCCTTCAATTGTGACTAAAGCTGAAGCTGAAGTTTTAAATAAATTGGCTGATCAGCCAAGAGGTGTAGTTTTGACTCTGCCGTATGATTATGACGCTCGAAAAATTTATCAAGCTCCAGTTCCGATGTTTGCTTATGAAAGAACAGCCTATGTTTCAGCTTTTTCGGGCCAACCGACCGTAATTGAAGATCAAGTTAATTTAGATATTTTAGGCATTGATTATAAAGGCCGTTTGAATGATCAAATTGATGCTTTTAGAAATGCCTCAATGTCAAAACAAATATTAGATAAATATCAAGTTAAGTACGTTTATCTAGTTAAATCTCAAGCAAGCACAGTTAATTTAGATTCATTAGGATTAGAATCTATTTTTGAGAACCAAGAAGCTGCTGTTTATCGGGTTAAGGAATAGGAATAAGCTTATTAGCTGGAAGTGTTAGCCAGCAGCATATTTCGTCATTTTCGTGAGGGTGATGTATAAGCTCAAAGATTGCTTCAGGACTTGTAGAGGTCGGACAATAGTGAGTTTCCAAATTTTTGCTGTTGGCAAATCACCATAAGTTGTCCCGATTACTAAAGTGAGGTCTCTCACTTTAATTCGCAATGACGAGTCTGAATTTTAGCTTTAGATATTACCAATTATTTATTCGGAGCTTTTCGGATTTCGACAACTGTGTCCCAAGGGAAGGTTTGAGTTTTAACTAATTCTAATTTAGCGAAATTGCCTAACCAGGCTTGTTGTTCTGTAGTATGTTGTGGATCTTGCTGAATGATTAAGAAAATTAATGGTTGATCACTGGTTTTAGATGGTTGGGTGAACTCTGATTGACCAGGAACATATTCAGGAACATTTTCTAAATAAGCATAAATTTGCGGTAAATAGCCATATGTTTTTTTGCCATGCCACCAGAATAAATATTGATATGGATAGTCATAGACAGCTGGGACATATGTGAAGGCTTTAAAAGCTTGGCCATTGGCCTGTTGATAGACCCAATCAATAGTCTCCATTTGATTCCGAGTATTACTTTTGTCAGTAGAGCGATCCGTTGGTTTAGGAATTAATAGTGATTGTTGTTGCCAAGTGATTACTACTAAAACTAAAAATCCGATAATGATGGGATATTTAGCAAAACGATTCCATTGAATTAACTGATAAATAGCAACTGCCGGAATTAGACTAAGTGGCATAGCTAAACCGAGAATATACCAACCTTTAAGGGCATGATGGTAAAAACTATAAAAGAAAAATGCCCAAGTTATAAAAGTTAAACTGAGAATAACTAACCGTTGGCTTATTTGATCAAGTTTTTTAATTTTCCAACGCCAAATAATAATTCCTAATGAGATGATCCAGATTGTTTGAGGTAGCGGGTAATCTAATGGAAAGATGTTAGAGATAGCTTTCCAAAAGCTTTCTCGGTGACTAATGAATGATTCCATCCATGTCAAACGTTCTCCCAGAATGGCACTGGTACCAGTTAGTTCTTTAATAAAGGTTTGAGTCATGACAAAGGAGTGTCGGAGTTCAAATAATGCTTGAGGTAATAAGGTGCTTCCAAAACTTAATATGATTGCGAGAATTGGTAGAAAGCTTTGTTTAGTTAATGGGCGCTTAATTAAAAACAGACTGAACGCTAGGGCATAAGGGAAGAAAAGTACTCCAAATGCTGATTCAACTTGCATACTAATACCCGCAACAAAACCTAAGATTAAACCTGACTTTACTGAATTGTGGGTCCAAAAATAAATTAAACTTAGAATATAGAAAATAGTGAAAACGGGCATTGGATTTGCACTCCATGAGAAACGGCTAGAATAAAAAACCATCGGCATTACTAACCAGAAGATGCTGATAATTAAACTAATAATCGGATATTTTTTCCGAAGTAACCACCAAAAAAGTAACGGAGCTAATTGATAAAATAAAATAGTCCAATAAACTAAAACCGCTGGATCTCCACCACTTAACAGATATGGAGGAACATTAAAGTAATACCAGAATGGCCCGAGAAAACCACCATTAATACTGGTAGTAGGACCAATTAAAGTTGGATGTAAACCTTCGACAATTAGTCTGATATCTAGCATATCTCGACCTTGGTCGTAGGTGAAGGGGAAATTATAATTAAGAATCGGAATTAATTTTAGTAAACCACTTGAGATCCAAATTACCCAAAAAGTAATGGCTAGCTTTGACCATTTTTTGATTGCAACCATAGCACCCATATTAATCTAGTTAACTGTGACTAGGCAAGATTAAGATGATATGATAT
>CAYTXH010000077.1:0-2581 GCA_964441115.1 uncultured Gammaproteobacteria bacterium
GAATGCGAGCACTTTCGAAATGGAGCGACTGGCAGAATCTACCAGATTTTCTAAAATCCATATTAAATGATTTCATTAAAATCTGACAGAATCTAGCAGCTTTTCTTTGCTGTCAATTCATCTTCCGATTATTCTCTTTCTTCAACGTCTCAAAATGCTGATGAATTACCGGGAAATGCACTTTCTTCTCTGGAAATGCTAAAGCTACCTTCAGCACATCATCCATATGATGCACAAATACAAAGTGCAAATCTTTCTGTACGTTATTGGGAATATCCTCAAGATCCTTTTTATTATCTTTTGGAAGAATAACAGTCTTTATCTGAGCTCTATGTGCCGCGACAACCTTTTCCTTAACGCCGCCGATTTCAAGGCCGCGACCACGCAATGTAATTTCTCCAGTCATAGCTACATCACGCCTTACTGGAATCTTAGTTAATGCCGATACCATAGCTGTTGTAATTGCGATACCAGCAGATGGGCCATCTTTTGGAACAGCTCCTTCTGGAACGTGAACATGAATATCTATATTACTAAAGAAATTCTTATTCAGGCCGAACATATCCCATCGTGCACGGATATAAGTAAGTGCTGCCTGGCATGACTCCTTCATAACATCACCCAGATGTCCGGTAAGTGTAAGATGTCCTTTTCCGGGCATTATGGCAACTTCAATAAATAATATATCTCCACCCGCCTGTGTCCACGCAAGTCCTGTCGAAATTCCCACTGTATCTTTCTCTTCAATCATCTGTGAAGAAAATTTGTACGGACCAAGGTATTTGCTCACATCTGTCAATCCAACTGACTTCTTCGTTACCTTTTTTTCAAGAATCTCACGAGCTACTTTGCGGCACATATTAGCAATCTGACGTTCAAGATCACGGACTCCAGCCTCACGAGTATATCTTCTTATCAAAACCCGAAGAGCATTTTCTGTTACTTTTATTTCATCTTCATCCAAACCATGAGCTTTCACCTGCTTTGTTACTAAATAATCTTGAGCAATATGAAATTTTTCTTCTTCGGTATATCCTGGGAAATGAATAATTTCAAGACGGTCCAGTAATGCTTCGGGTATAGTATCCAGAATATTTGCTGTAGTTATAAAGAATACATCAGATAGATCAAACGGTGCCTCTAGATAATGATCTGAGAAGGCATGATTCTGTTCTGGATCTAATGTTTCAAGTAGCGCTGCCGATGGATCGCCTCGATAATCTCGGCCAACTTTATCTATTTCATCAAGCATAAATACTGGATTATTGGTACCAGCCTGCTTCATTCCCTGAATAATTCTACCTGGCATTGCACCGACATATGTTCTTCGATGTCCGCGAATCTCTGCTTCGTCTCGAATTCCGCCAAGCGACATCTTTACAAACTTTCTACCAAGTGATCTGGCAATAGATTTTCCGAGCGATGTTTTACCTACGCCGGGAGGTCCAACGAAACATAATATAGTAGGTTGTCGAAGCTTATTTTTATTTCCTTTAATTTTAGTATTCTTAAGCTCCTTTTGTTTATGAAGTTCAATAACAGCCAGATATTCTAGAATTCTTTCTTTAATCTTCTTCAGACCAAAATGGTCCTCATTTAAGATTTTTTCTGACTCATGTATATCCATTATATTATTAGAAGAAACAGACCATGGAATTTCTACAAGCCAATCCAGATACGTACGAATATATGATGCTTCAGGATTAAACTGAGACATCTGAGCTAATCGCTTTAATTCTTTCATTGCCTTTTCATCTACCTCTTTTGGCATTTTTGCTGCTTTTATTTTATCTCTATATTCTTTTATGTCACGATCCTCATTTTTTCCACCCAGTTCTTCTTCAATAGTTTTCATTTTTTCACGAAGAAATGTTTCTCTCATTCCCCGTTCAAATTTTTGATTCGTTTTAGCCGATATGTTTTGTTCTATTTCTAAAATCTTTATCTCCCGATTAATATATTCCACTTCTTTCGCTAAACGCTTTTTCAATATAATTTCTTCTAACAATCCCTGTCGCTCCTCTGGCTTAAGATCCAGAATCATAGCAACCTGGCATGAAAAATCATGGGAAGAAGTTATATTTAATATATTCATTAAGAAGACGAAGTCGATAGTCTTTCCCAAGTTAATCGCTTTTTTTATTTGAGCAGAAATGTGCTTTACCATTGCCTGCATCTCCTCATCCTCATCGACATTGTCAGTGATTAATTCAACCTTTGCCTCAAGATAAGGCGCTTCTTTAGTAAATTCGATGAATTTAATTTTCTCTTTTCCACGAGCAAGAGCAGTAATTTCACCTTTTTCACCTAAAACTGTCTTTTCAATAGTTGCAATAACTCCGACAGTATATAGGTCATTTGGGGATGGGTCATCAATCGATGCATTTTGCTGCATGACCAATGCAATCTTTTTATTTCCTTTCAGTGCGTGGTTTATAGCATCCACACTCTTCTGTCTACCGAAGACTAATACGTTTTCGGTGTTCGGAAATACTATCCCGTCCCTAACTGCAACTACCGGAAAAACTGATTGTTCTGAAGATCCCATTAGAAGTGCCATAGATTTTAGCAGTTTACAATA
>CAYTXH010000078.1:0-1332 GCA_964441115.1 uncultured Gammaproteobacteria bacterium
ACACTAAAAAGGCAATCAAACAAACCAAAATAATCGAACCAAAAAATCCGAATTCTTCTCCAACAATTGCGAAAATAGAATCAGTAGTTACCTCAGGAATAAACTCGAATTTTTGTCTGGATTGTCCTAATCCTAAACCAAACCACGACCCCGTTCCCAAAGCAATCAGGATTTGCGAAATATGGTAAGTGTAACCTTGGGGATCAGAAAACGGATCTAGGAAAGCTAAAATTCTTCGCTGTCTATATGTTGAACTAGCTACTAACATCAAGAATCCCGCTAAACCTACTGGAATCAAAGTCCAGAATAATCTCAGTGGCACACCAGCCATCACTAATACTGCCAAATTACTTAAAAAGTAAACAATTGCAGTTCCTAAATCTCGCTGAAACACCCCAATTACCATTACGACACCTCCCACAATCAAAGCAAAGGGCTGAACTCTTGCTCCTTTCTCAAATAACATCGCCAATAAAATAATCGTCGTTAATTTAATAATTTCTGCTGGTTGAATGGTAATAATGCCTAAATCTAACCAACGATGCGCACCCCCTCCAGCCACACTTAATCCAGGAATAAACACCGCTAAAATTAAAGCTAACGACATACCAAACATTGGCCAAGCTAAAGCTTTATAATTTTTATAAGGAAAAAGACTGGATACAAATAAGGCTATAAATCCTAAAACTACCCAAATCGATTGTTGCTTTAAATAGTGATACTTCTCTCCAAAATCTCGATAAGCATGAATAACTGATGCATCATAAACAATAATTAACCCAATCCCTACCATCACTGCTGTCACAATTAGCAACCAATAATCAAATTGCCACTGTCGCCAATCCAACCAATTAGTTTTGGCAGAAGGATTTTTCCAACGATGATTATTTTGACGATTACGCTTTAAGTTAAAAGGCATGTTGATATTTAACTAATTATTTTGCGAATAAACCCAGCCATAGACCAAAAACAGCACACATGGCACCAGCCAACCAAAACCGGACCGCGACCTTTGGTTCTGGCCAACCAATATATTTAAAATACATATGAAGTGGCGCTACTGGAAAAATCTTTTTACCCCAAAATCTCTTAGACATAATTTGGGCAAATGAGGATAGTAATATCACCATAAACATTCCGCCAATAATCCCGAGAGCAAAAATCTTTCCTGTTAATAAACCAATAACTGCTAACGTCGCTCCAAACCCAAAAGCACCTGCATCTCCTAAATAAACTCGAGCCGGAAAAACATTAAAGTACAAATAAGCAATTAATGCTCCCAACCAAATCCCCACCATCACCCCAATCGTTACATCAAAAACGGAATGAGCC
>CAYTXH010000078.1:1342-2555 GCA_964441115.1 uncultured Gammaproteobacteria bacterium
AACATATTGTTAACAGTCCGCTAGATAAACCATCTAAACCATCAGAGATATTAACTCCATTCGCAAATGACATAATCGCTAAAACTGCTAAGGGAATATACCAAACCCCTAAAATCACATTACCTAAAATTGGCAAATATAAATTGTTAAATCCAAAATTAAAATGCAAAGAGATGGCAATAATTGTTGCTAAAATTAACTGAACTGAAAAAATAACTCGAGTTGGTAAGCCTTTAAATTTACCAGCTCGACTTTGAGCAATATGCCGAATGTCATCAATCAACCCTAACGATCCGAATGACAACATTGTTAGGGCAATCAATAGCCACTCTGACTCTAAACTATGTCTCCACCATAAAACTAAGAAACTAAAAACTACAACCAAAGGAATAATAATAATTCCTCCACCATGAGGAGTTCCAAAATCAGCTTTCATTAATTGATCATGAATTGGCGTATCTGAATCAGATTTACGAATCTCTGCCACTGCAGCTTCACTATCCTGACCTTTAACATATTTTTTTCGAAGATTAAATAACAAATCAATAAACGGCACCAGCAATAAGCTAGTCAGTAGAAACGAGATAATTGTTAAACCTAATAATAAAACCATAGAAGTATTTTACCTTAAGTGCATGAATAGGAGTAGGAGCAGATAAAAACTTTATATTTAGTGGAATTTCGTCATTGCGAGGTACGAAGCAATCTTGCAACTTTGTCATTCCGGACTCGATCCGGAATCTATATAAATAAAAACATGGATTCTGAATCAAGTTCAGAATGACATACATAGGACGTAACCTATCCTCTAGCTTTAGCCACTCGCTTCACAGTTTCACCTAGCTGATATTCTGGTTCACCCTTAAACAACACTACATCACCTTTACCTAAAGTATTAGCTAATCTGGTTGATAGTTCACTCAATGGCACCTCAACAATTCGATCATTCGGCATTCCTAATTTGTGTAATTCTTCACTAATCGGTTTAGCTCTATCTCCAATCAAGAAAACCAAATCAATTTTATCTTTGTATAACTTCTGAGCCATCTCAATATGCAAACGATCCACCACCGGTCCAGAAGCAGTTAATCCAGTTAAAACTACCAATCGTCTCTTAGCTGAAATTTGATTAATCGTCTCCAAAGCCGCTTCTAATGAATCTAGCCATAACTCATTGCTATCATCAATCACCACTGAACCATTAATTCCTTGA
>CAYTXH010000079.1:0-2532 GCA_964441115.1 uncultured Gammaproteobacteria bacterium
CATGTGCCCAATTCATAAAATCTTGAACAATCAAAAAGTAAGTAGGATAATTTTTCTTTTCGATAACACTCAACTCATAATCCAAACGCTCTCGAACTTCATCAGTAACTTCCATTCGCAATGGCGCCATCTCATAAGTTAAATCTCTCAAATACTCCATCGGAGTCTTCCCTTGCGGTGGTTCGAAAATTGGAAATTTAGCTACTCCTTGGGGGATCTCTAAATCTACCATCTCGGCAATTTTGACCGAAGTTTCTAAAGCTTGAGGCAAATCCTTGAAACTTATCGCCATCTCCTCAGGCGATTTCAAATAAAGATTCGGAGTTGTCACCATTCTTAATCGATTAGTATCAGAGATAAATTTACCGGTCGCCACACATACTAAAGCATCCTGAGCTTCAGCATCTTCTTCATTTATATAATGAAAGTCATTAGTCGCCACCATTGGAATACCCAGCTTTGGTGACATCTCTTTAATCGCCTGGAAAGTTAAATTCTGCAATCGATCCATATTAGTTAAATCTTCCTTAGCGATCGAATCTAAATTTGGATTTTTTAAAAGTTCGTCATAGTGATGGTTTTGTAACTCAAAAAAATAATTCCCCTCTCCGAAAATTTCTAAATAAGTTCTCGCTACTGCTTCCGCCTGTTTAGGATCACGATCTAATGCCCTAATAAACTCTCCTCCCGGACAAGCTGATAAACAGATCAATCCTTCGTGATACTCTCGTAACAAATCCTTATCAATACGAGGCTTGTAATAAAATCCATCAATTTGAGCAATCGAGACCAGTTTTAATAAATTTAAATAGCCCTGATAATTTTTGGCTAAAACCGTTAAATGAAATGGCTCGGTATCGATTTTGCCTTCTTTGTTTTTATGTGATCGTGGTGCCACATACATCTCACAACCAATAATCGGTTTTACTTCATTAGCTTTACAGGCATTATAAAACTCGACAGCCCCATACATTGAACCATGATCAGTGATAGCAATCGCATCCATTCCTAATTCTTTAGTACGCTTAGCTATTTTTTTGATTCGGGAGAGACCATCTAAAAGTGAATATTCAGTGTGTGAATGAAGGTGTACAAATTTTCCCATAATTTATCCCTGAGTTGTCCTGACTAATCAAAGAACGCCTCCAACGATAACGACTGGACTATTTTAACAGGATCTATCTAAACCAAGGCAAGAAGTAAGATTACTACGAGATACACAAATTGATACTTACTGAGTCAACAGTTTTTCAATCACCTGTTTAGCCACTGCTGGATCTGCTTTTCCTTGAGTTTTCTTCATTAATGATCCGATTAATACTCCAATCGCTGCTACTTTTCCTGCTTTATAAGAATCAACTGCTCCAGCTGGATTCTCATTAATAACTTCTTGGGCCAATGCTGTTAAAGTATCTTCATCACCAACTTTATTAGTTTTATTAGAAATCAATAAATCTATAATCTCTTTTGAGTTAGCAGTTACTACATCAATTTTACGATTAATCAAATAATTAGCTAATTCTTTAGCAGATAATTGATCGGTTCCATTCACGTAATCTTTTTCAAAGATATCTGAAATTTCTTTATCTCCAGCTAGGATCTCTGCATCATTTTCAGTTAATTTAAAATCTTCAATAAATCGCTGCTTTTTCTCCCAAGGTAATTCTGGCAATTCCCCTCGGATTTTCTCGATTTTTTCTGCCGGTATTTTTAAGGGTGGCAAATCTGGTTCAGGAAAATATCGATAATCATTAGCTTCCTCTTTCGACCGTTGGACAAAAGTCTTTTGCTTTGACTCATTCCAACCACGAGTTTCTTGATACAACTTCTCACCACTTTCGTGAGCTTCAATCTGTCGCTTTATTTCATATTCCACAGCTTGTCCCATGAAACGGAAAGAGTTAATATTTTTTAACTCAACGCGGTAAGGAGGAAGTTCTGTCTGACCTATTTTACGAACTGAGATATTGGCTTCTAATCGCATATCTCCCCGTTCCATATCAGCATTGGAAACTCCTAAATAGCGAAATAGCTGTTGAAGCTTTTTAGCATAATCTTTAACTTCAGCAATATCTCGAAAGTCTGGTTCAGTCACAATTTCTACTAGCGGCACACTACAACGGTTGTAATCAATCACTGTCACTGATTCTTGATGCTGCAACTTACCGGTATCTTCTTCTTGATGCGCTCGATTAATGCGAATTTTCCGGATTTCACCTTGGCTATTTTTTACATCTAACCAACCATTCACACACAAAGGCCATCGTAACTGTGAAGTTTGAAATCCTTTTGCCAAATCAGGATAAAAATAATTCTTTCTTTCAAAACGAGAAGTTTCTTGAACACTACAATTAAGCGCTAAACCAATCTGCATACACTTATCAATCGCTTCTTGATTAATTACCGGCAAAGCACCTGGCAAACCTAAACACACTGGACAAGTATGACTATTTGGTTCTTGGCCAAAATAATCTGCACTGCAACGACAAAACATCTTTGTCTTAGTATTAAGCTCCACATGTACCTCTAAAC
>CAYTXH010000080.1:0-2277 GCA_964441115.1 uncultured Gammaproteobacteria bacterium
ATCTTTCTCTGTTAAAGCATAAACTGCCATTGGAATTAACCATTTTAAATTATCAATTACATTTTCAGGAATGTTATCGACTGGGTACCAATCAACTTTCTCATCAGTCTTACTCTCAACCTCAATCATTTCAGACTCTAATCTATATGTAAAAAAACTAACCGCCCAATGCTCTCCCGAGAGATCAGCCATATGAATCCATTTATCTGCAGAAATTGTAATCCCCGATTCTTCCCAAACCTCTCGACTTATCCCATCTCGAATATCTTCATTTGGTTCTAATTTCCCTCCAACACCATTTAATTTACCAGCTTGCCACTCTGGTCTGTTTTTCTGAATTAATAATACTTTGCTGAGTTGAGAGTTAAAAATAAACGAGGCAGTATATTGCTTCTTATCCATTGATCAGGCCAACTAAACCTGCTTTTTGAGTAAAACCAACTTTTCTACCAACTTCTTGACCATCTTTTTCAACAACATATGTAGGAATACTCATCACTCCATATTGAGAAGCTAAATCTGATTGTTCATCAACATTGATCATCACCAATTCGATCTTATCTCCAAATTCAGATTCAATTTCTTTAATAACTGGTTCCATTAATTTGCATGGACCACACCATGGAGCCCAGAAATCTAGTAGTTTTATTTTTGACATCGGATATCTATATTACCACTGAAAAATTATCTGTAAACCCACAAGATATTGGGTTGCTTTAGAAGAAACTATTCCTCACTATTTAATAACTGCCATCCACCATACTCACCGGATAATTGACTACTAAAATTTGTAAAATCTGTTCTTAATCGCGGAATCTCTTTTTCGATATCATCCACCCAACGGTCAACTACTAATAAGTAATAATCTTTATAACTACTCACTACCACAGCTGTAGCAAAACCACTTCTTCTTAATTGACGCGCCAGTTTATCAGCTTTAAATTTATCCGGAATATATAAGGAATGTCTTAACATAACCCCTTCTGACAAATCATAAATTCTAGCTAATCCTTTAATCGCTACTTGATCTTCCAAAGTGATCTCTGAATTCATTATTTTCATATCGAGATTATACCTCTTATAATAAAGTTCATGAATCGTTATAAATCAATCGATATTAACAACCAAGGGCATCTAGAAATAAGTGGCAAATTAACTACTAATGAAGCTACTGATAAATATTATCAAGTTCATCCTATTGATAATCTCTCTCAAAAAATTGATATTTATCAAAAAAATCAGTTAATTGAATATAAAATTCTAACTTACGATCACAACTACAAAATTATCAGTAATGCACTTTTTAGAAACGACCAACTAGTCGATACTAGGCAATATACTTACGATCCACAAAGTGGCAATAGAACAAAAAAAACAATTGTCGATAATCAAGGTCAAATAGTTACAGAAACTTCTTATTAATTACTTTGTCAAAACCGTCATTCAATGCTAAGATATTCCCGCCGATGGATGATCTGCTGACTGGTCTTAACCCAATCCAACAAGCTGCTGTTAAGCATACTGATGGACCAAATCTAATTTTAGCTGGAGCAGGTTCAGGAAAAACCCGAGTATTAACTCATAAAGTTGCCTATCTTATTGCTGTCAAAAAAGTCCCAGCTGATTCGATTCTAGTTTGGACTTTTACCAATAAAGCCGCAGCCGAAATGAGACATCGGATTCTCAGTTTATTAAACAACCAAACTTCTCAAACTACACCCATCATGGGAACTTTTCATTCAATTTGCTCAAAGTTTCTTCGTCGCGACGGTTTTCAGATCGGTCTTAAGCCTAACTTTGTTATCTATGATGAAAATGACGCTTTAGATGCCATAAAAGAAGCCATGACTAGCCTTCAAATTGATATCAAGAAAACCAGTCCTAATGCCGTTAGACATACAATTTCAGGGGCAAAAAATGAATTAATTAATGAATACGAATATCCCCAAAATGCTCGCGGTTTTTACCAAGAAAATGTTGCTAAAGTTTACTTAGAATATCAAAAAATACTTCGACGCAATTCTGCTTTAGATTTCGATGATTTACTCTTAGAAACCATTCGATTATTGAGACAATCGCCAGCAGTACTTCAGAAGTATCAAATCCAATTTCGCTATGTTCTGGTCGATGAGTATCAAGATACCAACTCAGCACAGTACACCATCGTTAAATTACTTTCACAACGACATCAAAATTTGTCAGTAGTCGGGGACGCTTCGCAGTCGATCTATGCCTTCAGAGGCGCTGATTTTCGCAATATCGTCAATTTCCAAAAAG
>CAYTXH010000081.1:0-2218 GCA_964441115.1 uncultured Gammaproteobacteria bacterium
AATACAGCAGAAGATCAGATGTCTTATGGCGAAGAATTAATTTCTGCAGCCTTACAAGACGAAGCTGGACGGGAAGCAATCGAAGCTCAAGAGCTACAAGAAGATGAAGCTCCAATTAACGATGCAGCTTTAACTGGTGAAATGGATTCTGAAGAAGAACTAGACTCAACTATTGATGAAAGCCAATTAGAAGATCAAGCTGTTACCGTTTCTGAAGCTCCTTCATTAGTAACAGATGCTCCTGAAATGCCAGTTGAGGAAGAAGAAGCTCCAGCTGTAGTAGTTGATGATAATCCAAATGCGCGATGGTATGTAGTTCATACTTATTCAGGACATGAAAATAAAGTTGCAGCAACCTTAAAACAAAAAGTTGCTTCAGAACATTTAGAAGCTTTTATTTTAGATGTTTTAGTTCCAACTCAAGATAAAATCGAGATCCGAAACGGTAAAAAAGAAGCAGTCAAAGAAAAGATCTTCCCAGGCTATATTTTAGTTCGGTTAGTCTTAACTGATGAATCATGGTTAGCAGTTCGAACAACTCCAGGAGTTACTTCATTCGTTGGTATTGGCAACAAGCCAACTCCAATCCCAGAATCTGAAGTTAAAACTATCGTTAAATTCATGACTCAAGGCGCCGCACCAACATTTAAAGATGTCTTCTTGGTTAATGACACAGTTAAGATCATTGAAGGACCATTTGCTCAATTTATCGGTAAAGTTGATTCAGTTGATAAAGATCGAGGAAAGGTTAAAGTTTTGGTTTCAATCTTTGGTCGTGAAACACCAGTTGAACTAGACTTCTTACAAGTCACAAAACTATAAAATTATGCCAGCAAAAAACATTAAAACTTTTATTAAATTAAATATTCCAGCTGGTGGAGCTACTGCTGCACCTCCAGTAGGTCCTGCTTTAGGACAACACGGTGTGCCTATTCTGGATCTCGTTAAAGCTTTTAACGATCGAACTAAAGAACGCAGTGGAAATATTTTACCAGTAGTAATTACAGTTTTTGATGATCGAACTTTTACTTTTATCACTAAAGAACCACCTATTGCTGAGATGATCAAAAAAGCTTTAAAGATTGATAAGGGTTCAGGCAAAGCTGGACGAGAAACAGCTGGAACTTTAAATAAAGCTCAAGTTGAAGAGATTGCTAAAGCTAAATTACCAGATTTAAATACTCGAAATGTTGAATCCGCAATGAAAATCGTTGGTGGAGTTGCTCGATCAATGGGCGTGAAAGTAGCAGAATAATGGCAACCGCAAAAACAAAAAAAACTGAAGAAGTAAAAGAAACAACTGCAGAAGTAACTGAAGTTGTTGAAACAAAAGCTGAAAAAGCTAAGAAAACCGAATCTAAAGTTGAAAAAATTCGACATTATCGAAGTAAAAAATATTTAGCAGCTGCTGAAAAAGTTGAAAAAACCAGTAAATATAATTTAGAGAAAGCAGTTGAGTTAGCTAAAGAAACCGCTTACTCCAAGTTCAAAGGAAGCTTAGAACTTCACATCACTACTAGTAACAAAAATGTTCGTGGATTAGTAACATTACCTCATTTATCAGGAAAACAATTAACTATTTTAGCATTTGGTGATAAGGCAGCTGAAGCTGGTGCAGATATGGTTGGAGATGACAAAAAATTAGAAGATATAATGAAAGGTAAAATTGATTTTGATGCGTTAGTAGCAACTCCTGTTTGGATGGTTAAGTTAGCACGCGCAGCCAAAGTATTAGGACCACGAGGTTTAATGCCAAATCCTAAAAATGGAACTGTTTCCGATAATTTAGAAAAAGCTATTTTAGAATTAAAATCAGGTAAAGTTGAATATCGAACTGAGAATAATCTGCCAACTATGCATTTAGGCATTGGAAAATTAGAACAACCATCAGAAGAATTAATGGCTAATATTCGAACTTTATACGCCGCAATTGGTAAATCAAAGATTAAACGATTATTAGTTTCCCCAACCATGGGTCCAGCAATCCGAGTTGATTTATCTTCTATCTAATTTCGATCTTTAATTTTGTTCCAAACTGAGCGTAGATTGATCTCGAGTAAATTCAGACTAATAATTCCAGTACTAATTAATACCAAAGCTATCCACAAATGATTTGTAACTACTGCTGCGGCAACCAGATGATCATCAAGACCAAATATATTACCAAAGATTAGTTGACCAAAAGCCTCAGCGCTGCCCACGAAGCCCGGTGCAGACG
>CAYTXH010000082.1:0-2154 GCA_964441115.1 uncultured Gammaproteobacteria bacterium
TCTTGAAGCAAATACCACTAAGATTACACCCAACATATTCATCGCAAAACTAATCGCAATAAATTGCCATGTTTTCATTTTGCTTAAGCCAAGTAAGCTGACACCTAATTCATCAGGTAAAGGTGAGGCGATAATTAATGCGCCAATCACTGGTAATGTCCAATTAAAATAAGGGCTTTGCCAGACTTTTTTGAGATGATGCCCACCTAATTCGTGATACAAATAGCCAATCTCTTTAGATAAATTATTACGAAAAAATTTAAAGACTAATAAATCTCCTAATACTCCACCTACTCCAGCTATAACTGCTAATTCCCAAAGTGTTAATTTTTCTGCCAAGATTAAGAGAATGACTGCTCCAGTTGGAGCAGTAAAAGTTGATACAAATAGCCCACCAGCTAACAATGCTCCAAAATAGCCTAAATCACCTAGGCTCAATAGAATGTTATGAATAACTTCAATCCGAAGGACTAAGATGGTAATAACCAGCCCTAATAGAGCAATGCCGAGATTGTGATACTTCCAACGACGCCATCTAGTCATGAATAATTATTCTTCTCCAATGAATTCAAAGCGAGGAACAGTTTTACCATTTAACTCAACATTTTCTTCAAACATAGCCTTAGGCCGAATCCAGATTTTGGAACGAGGATTATCGTAAAGACATTCATAAACTACAAATTCATCTAATGTCTCCGAATGTTTAGCGACAGCGAGTACTTTATAGAAATTACCGGTTTTAGAGTGTTTGTATTTTCCTAACCGCATTAATTTAATATAACATAAATTACTTCTTTGATTTTTCAGCCTCTTCTCTTAAGAATGTTTCAGTGATTACTCTTAGGGGTCCAACTTTTGCCAATACTGACCCAAATTCAACATGCTCTAGTTTTGGTTGAATTAGAGTTCCTAAGTCTTCACCTAAATAGTTTCTTAAAATATGACGAGTTTTTTTATGAATGTAATCGACTCCATATTGGTATCCATGATTATCCAGCGCTGTAACAATCTGTTTTAATTCATATACCTCTGATTTATATGAATCAAAGGGGTCATCATCAGTTCTATAATTAGTTGCTAAACAATGATTCCCAACGATACAACTTCGGCATATTGGATCTTTACCAATATCAAAATGAATTATATCTGTGTCCTTTAAACTAAAAATTTCTGAATAAGCTCTTCTTAATCTTTTTCTAAATTTATTAAGATGCCCATCCGTTTTTCCAATTACATCTCTCCAGTATAAAAAATCTTTTGTATCTGACTCTTTTTGATAACCATAGCTAGTAGCAACTTTTGATGCCTCATCTGCAGGTTTCCTAGTTCGCAGAAGCATTTTTTGAATATTCGGAATAGTAAAATGATGAGGTAGTAAAGTTATCCTCGGAGCCCATTCATCATGCTCCCACAAGTGTTCATTTTTTGACATCGGGAGATTCTACCAAGCTAAAAGAGGATTAGCAATTATTTTTAAATCTACTTTAATAATTTTATCGAAGCAATAATACTATCAATATCTTTCTGATAATTTTTTTGTTGTGGATCACTTATTGCATAAGTGGCAAATAATGCGTTTTTAGAATTTTTATCTTTTTGTAAAACTAAATATTCTGATTCTCCTAAACCGCGTAAAGTATAACTAAAACCAGGATAGGTATTTTGGATTACAGCTTTTTTAGAACCAATTACTTCTGAAGTCCCATCCGCAACAGACTCTTTAATTCGTTGATCAACAAATTCTTCTAAAGTTTTTCCACCCAAATCGACTGATTCAAAAACTATTAACGCCCCATCAGACATCTCACTCTGAGGTCTTTGAGTTTCACCTCGTTTAAAGATTCTGATATGAATTGGATCTTGAATAATCATTTGGATATAAAACCGAATAAACACCTTTAGCATCTGCATAACTACTTCCCCCTTGGCCTAAATCAGCTTGAGGAGTAGGATTAGCATTTGTCGTTGGAGATGGAGGATTAGAAGTCAGTGGCATTAATGGATCGGGATTTTGACCCTCTTTTGGCTGTATTGAGTAATAAGCAAGTCCAGCAATTATAACCAACACAAAAACTGCCAATGCCCCTAAAATAGTCTTATTCATAAAGTTATCTTACAGAACAAATATTAAAATGTGGTAAGAAAATACGTAAT
>CAYTXH010000083.1:0-2123 GCA_964441115.1 uncultured Gammaproteobacteria bacterium
ACTAAATGGAATCTCTGGAATCAAAATAATATCTGCTCCGCCAGCAATTCCTCCAAAAAGAGTTAACCAACCAACATTGCGTCCCATTGTTTCGACTAAAAATACCCGATCATGACTAGAAGCCGTAGTATGAATTCTTGATAAACTTTCTGAGATAATTTCTACAGCTGTACTAAAACCAAAAGTTCGATCTGTAGCTTTTAAATCGTTATCAATGGTCTTCGGAACACCGACGACATTAATCCCCTTTTGCTGAAATTGCCAAGCTGTAGATAAAGAACCATCGCCTCCAATAACCACTAATCCATCCAAATTTAATTTTTGAATAGTTGATCTAACTTGATCTAACAATTCCGGTTCTATTTCCCGAAGTTGGCCATCAGCAACCTTCGCCGCAAAATGACCATGATTGGTAGTTTGCAAAATTGTTCCACCCAAATGAGCTATACCTCGAATCGATTCAATTGTTAATTCCTGATAGTCACCATCAGCTAATAAACCTTCAAAACCTTTCTTAAAGCCGATAAATTGATCACCCTTATTTAATCCAGATCGAACTAGCGAAGATATAACAGCATTTAATCCCGGACAATCTCCTCCACCGGTCACTACTCCAATTCTTTTTGACATAAACACTATTTTAACGCTTGTAGCTATGAAATATCTAGATATAACAGCAGTCAAAATAGTGTCATTCCCATAACCTATGTTAAATGTAGACGAAGTACTTAATGCGGAATCTCTATGTCATTGCGCGTGGCGTGTCGGAGGTGGCGAGTGGTTACAGAAACACTCTAATGTGGATTCTTGCTAGACTGTCTGCTAACTCCTACACGCTAAACCCTACACACTAATTACTAGATATACCCTACTCCTATACGCTACTCCTAACTACACCCTACCCACTACCCACTAATTACTATTCCTCCTCCCCTTGCAGTTCGCAAAATCTTCGGTTAAGATAGCTAAGATGCTGATTCTAGGAATTGATCCTGGTATTGCCCGAGTCGGCTGGGGATTCGTCCATGTTGACCGTTCCCATCATACCGCTCACACATATGGCTGCTTTGAAACTAAAGCTGGCCTTCCTCCGGAAATCCGAATTCAACAGATTCATGAATTTCTAACTGAAATTATTCAAAAAGAAAAGCCGACAATTATTGCCCTCGAACAAGTTTATTTTGCCGCAAACACCACCACAGCATTTTCAGTTAGCCAAGCTCGAGGAGCTATCATGTTAACTGCTTCTCAAGCTAATGTACCTATCGCCTCGTACACCCCACTTCAAGTTAAACAAACCATAACTGGTTATGGACGAGCTGATAAAAATCAGGTACAACAAATGATCAAAACTTTACTGAAATTACCAACAATTCCTAAACCAGATGATACCGCTGATGCATTAGCTATCGCTTTAACTCATGCATACAGCTTTAAAATGACTAATTACTCACTAGCTTCTAAAACAGCATCTAACGTAAAATACCCTAGACGTTAACCATGATTGGATATTTAACCGGTAAAGTAAAAATAAATAATGCAGAACAAACCATCCTTGATGTTAATGGTGTTGGCTATTTAGTCACAATTACCCCGCATCTAAAACAAAAGTTACAAATCGATCAGCAGTTAGAATTACATATTTACACCCATGTCAGAGAGGACACTTTAGAGTTGTATGGTCTCGAAAGCGCAGAAGAGTATCGGTTATTTAAACTTTTATTAAGTGTTTCTGGTATCGGTGCTAAAACAGCTATTTTAATTATTGATCAAGGTGTTGGACCAATTATGAATGCCATTAGCCAAGCTAAAGTCGAATTCTTTACAGCGATTCCTAAACTAGGCACGAAAAATAGCCAAAAAATAATTATTGAATTAAAGAATAAAGTCGGCGGCTTAACAGATCTCGATTTAAGTGATAATAATCATCATCAAGAAGTCATTGATGCCCTGTCGGCGATGGGTTATACCAAAGCTGAGTTATCGAAAATACTTAAAACCATGCCAGATGAGTACCAGACTTTGGAAGCTCAAATTCGGTATACTTTACAGCAACTTAATAAAGCATAAAAATGGACAACCACAATGATCGTGATTTAATAGATCCTAGTACTGCCTCACCT
>CAYTXH010000084.1:0-2112 GCA_964441115.1 uncultured Gammaproteobacteria bacterium
GCCATTTTGATACATTAGTGAGTTAATTATAACATTTTACTATTTATTTACATTGTGCAAACCGCAAAACTACGGCTGCAATTGTTCGTTGGTGGCATTTTTAAGAAATGAACCAAATCTTAGCTTTACCACCTAAATATTTTTCATTACAGAACTTCGCACACTTGACAGCATCTTTCCGAGTTAAAAATACTAAATTATCGTTTGGATGTGTTTCGATGTCGTGTCTGAAATGAAAGCCTAAATCTTCAAAGTTTATGTCATTGTACTTTGCAGGTTTGTAGCTCTCATAATTGTCAGCAATTTCAGCCCTCCAACCTTTCGCACCGTCATTCCATTTCATTATTACAATGGGAATTTTGCGGTATTTAGGAATAAAAAAACTGCCACTAACAATATGTTTATGCAATTGGGGGTTCTGCTGTGTATTCATCTGTATTGCAATTTATTAAGTTTATACTATTTTGATAGCGCAGTGGTTTCTAATCCCCAACTGCACATAGCGGAAACGTTAGCAAACAGGCTAAAGAAGGCTCTGCCCTGTGATAATTCGATATAATTCCCGAAGTTTATAAACTTTATCGGTGTTGATTTTAATGTAATCAGTCCCAACACGCAACTCACACGAAGTTTCAAACAGTTTGTAATTTTCGCCATCTTCGTTTTTATAACCGTAGCATACTTCAATTGCTGCATCTTCATCACCGATTTGTTTTTCGTACTGGACATATTTGAGAGTATAAAATTTGTCATCTTTGCTATCTTTGTCGAGCCATTCTTTACGAGTGAAATTAAGCTGTTTAAACTGCCATTCATCATCGAAAAAAGCCCGATTTGCTAACACGCCATATACTCCATTGGCGGGTTCGTGGGTATTTGTAATTTCTGCCATTTTATAAAGTTTTTAGTAAATTGATAAATCTGTTCGTTTTAATCGCCAACTGAAGCATATGGCCACCGTTATAGCCAATTATATGTGGACTACCCATCTTATTTCAGCATAATAAGTTGCACTATCATTAGGTATTTTAACGGCACATTCATCTGAATTGACATCAAGAGATTTTACCGTAATATCAAATTTAGATTTTAGGTAATTTTCAAGGTCAATGTGGTTATTAGCGATAATTTCTATATTATCGTTAAAATCTCTTTCGAGTTTAAAATAAAGTTTTGTCTTTTCCATTTAATTAAAAATAACTGGCTATAACACACAATAAAAAATATATGGGTGTTAGTGCCGAATTGTGCAGTTGTCCCTTTAATTTACGACCGCCCCTACGAGCAGGAACATGTGCCCCTTGTTCGATTCTAGGCAGTTAATCGTTATGGCAACGGACTTGTTCATTCCGCAGGCGGAGAACGAGAACCTCTCTACCATCAGCGCTTTGGCGGGGAGTAGGAAATCTCCCTCACCCCACTCGTTTATACACTCTATCGCGTGGTCAATAGACCTGGCGATGTTGTAGCTGTGTCTGAGGTTGTCAGAAGCAACCTCTATCGCTGTTCTCGATGAGAAATCCCCATCTACCAGCATTTTTTTGATTATATCCCCGACCGTGGCGGGGGTGATAATATTTGTTTTCATGATTAGCGATTCACCGTGCTTCGCGAGGGCTGGATTTGAGGCTCTTTACCCGCTTGGCCCCTACTGCGGTTATTCGATGAGCAAATATAGCAATATTAATTCGAGGAAAGAATAGTTACAATCAAAAACATTAGGCTGGCTTGAATGTTTTTACAAGTGCTTGATTTTGCATTAATTACATTAAAATATAATTTTTCTTAAAAATAATTGATTAATTCTATTGACAAATCATTTCGATTAGTATATCTTTGTCAAACAATCGAACAACAAACGAGAGTTCGGTAAAAGAAAAGTAATTAATCAATAAGCCCTCGCTATCACGGTTAAAGCAATGATATGGAAAATTTTATAATTGAGGTTGAAAAAGGCTTAGATTGGAACGCTGGTTTTTTAAACTGGAAAGGTGAAGTCACTGATAGTATTAGTGAAGCATCCATATTTGAGACCATAGAGGAAGCACAAGATGAAGCATCATTATTCAATGCAGATTATGGTAGGATTTCTTTTTTGATGCCTACCAGGTT
>CAYTXH010000085.1:0-1063 GCA_964441115.1 uncultured Gammaproteobacteria bacterium
GGTATCAGGATTACGAATTATTTTATAGGCGTCGCAATGACCAGCTCCAGCACCACATAAATGCCTTACAGTATAATAAATTGGATCGGATTTGTTAGTAAATTGATCGGTGGCATTAATCTTGATATTGCCCTTCTCCAGACTTGGAATTCCAGCCGCATAAATTTCTCCCGACTGATTTAAGAAATTATTAGAATTAATGGTGATATTGCCGCTATTAGTTTGAATGGTTGAGCTGCGATTAGTTGGATCAGCAGCTCTTTTAGTTTGAATGTATTTTTCAATGTAGGAGTCATAACGAGCTACTTCATCTTTATAATCCCAAATTTCATAGAAAATATCTTCTTTATAAGGTAGTTCAATTTTATCAAATCTTACCGCACTCCAACCCGGACCATCATGGCTAGTGAGAGTGGAGGTTCCATAAACTCCATGCTCAGCAAATTGTTCGCGCTCTTCATAAGCAATTTTATTGGCATCAGTTTTAATGAGATCGATGGTTTTTAAATCATCAGCGGATCTTTTATTAATAAATTCTTTGGCACTAATGAGAATATTGCCTGCAAAAGAAATGATATTGCCTGAGACGTTGCTAAAGGAATTGTTTTTAAATAAATTATCAGTTCCAGCTAAACTACTTTGGATGGTTAAGTTTTTACCAGCTACTATATCAGCTTTGGTATTAGTGAGATCATTATTGATATTTAGAGTTATATCATTTGTGGCATAAATTAAAGCGGTGGCATTATTACTTAGATTATTGGCAGTTAAAATAATGTTGCCATTGGCATTTAGCATCTGGTTGTTAGTGATATTGTTAGTAGCAGTTAGGGTAATATCATTAGTAGTATTTACATTCCCATCATTAACAATATTGCCTGCCCCAATATTTAAATAATCAGTGCTAATATCACCGGTCATGGTATAAGCATTACTTCCTAAATTAAGATCAATCGAACTTGCTGATATTAATAATCCTCCATCATTATCAATTGGGTTATTATTACTATTCTCAGCAGTGATAATGTTGATAAGGCTATTATTGTTTAGAGTTGGATTGTTA
>CAYTXH010000085.1:1073-2049 GCA_964441115.1 uncultured Gammaproteobacteria bacterium
TTAGTGATAGTTAGGTTTTTTCCGTAGATAAAACCTGTGTTGTTGTTTAGAGTTTTTGTGTTGAGTTGGGTAGTGCCCAAAAGAGAGAAAATTCCCTTAGATTGATTCGCTAGATTATTTGCTCTACTGTTAGAGTTAGTTAAAATATTGGAATTAGTGGTGATGTTGTTGATGGCAGAGATTAATCCGGTGTTGGTGATTTGATTGGATTTTAAACTAATGTTGTTGCTGGCTAGAAGAATGGAATTAGTATCATTTGATTTAATCTCATCTTTGGCAGTTATATAAATATCTTTAGTGGAATTGAGGTTGTTATAAATAACATTACCATTAGAAGTTATAGTGATGTCATCGAGATCAGTAGACATTCCAGCTAAAGCTTTTACGCCCACTCCTTCTTCAGTGGCAATAAAGGTGATTTTACCGGCATACATTCCGCCTAAACTGCTAGAATCAATTGATATAGTTGGTTTAGTAGAAGAATTACTATTGTTACTACTTACTTCTTTAGTGTTGTAATTATAAAAATCATTACCAGTTTTTAGAGCCAGAGTTTTAGCATAAATCTCTCCACTGACTTTTATGGTTCTTGATATTATATCGAGATAATCAAGCGAACCAGCATCAATTCCCAAAGGAATCAAAGTTACACCATCGGAGCCTAAAACATTTCTTGCAATAATATTTACTTCGGCAGTTGGATTAATATTAAAACCAACCAAATTACCAGAACCATCAAGATTAGAATTGCCGGTGATCATACTCAAACGGCTAGTATTTATAAAACCACTACCACTTGATATTATACCATTCGGATTAGCTATTATTAAATCAGCCTTACCACCAAAAATCTCAGTATAACCAGAAAGATTAGTTACACGATTAGATGTAACTTCATTTAAAATAACCGACGCTTCTGCGCCAGAAAAATGAGAATTGCCTAAAATAACTCCACCTAAATTAGAAACTCCAATAT
>CAYTXH010000086.1:0-1906 GCA_964441115.1 uncultured Gammaproteobacteria bacterium
AAATCCGAAGATGTTATTTTTTCTGGATCAGATAAAAAAGGTAAACTTGGCATGGCTGAGGTATCTTTGTTTTTAAATAACAGTGATGGCAAGGCAGCTATTGATTACTCTGAGTTGGTTTTAACTCGTAGATTATATCGTGATGGTGAAAGTGAATACTTAATTAATAATGCCAAGGCACGTTTGATTGATGTTCAGATACTTTTGGCTAAAGCTAATGTCGGACAAAAAACATATAGTGTTATTGGTCAAGGAATGGTGGAAGGATTTTTAAATACATCATTATCAGAGCGTAAAGAATTTTTTGATGAAGCCACTGGTGTAAAACAATTTCAAATTAAGCGTGATGATTCATTAAATAAATTACGAGCTAGTCTTGAACACCTTGGTCAAGCAGAAATGTTACTTGGTGAAATTGAACCGCGCCTTAATCATTTAACTCGTCAAGTTGGGCGCTTAAAAAAACGTGGTGAAGTTGAGGTAGAACTACGTGAGCTACAATTAATGTATTATCGAACAGTTTGGCATGAAATACATGATCGTTTTAAACAGGCAAATGAAAAATTATTAGAGTTAGAAAAAAATAAAGTAGCTAAAGATAAAAAATTGGCTCTTTTAAATACTGAGCTAGTTGCTTTGCAACGCCAAGCCGGAGTGAGTCAAGAATTTGATCGGTTGCAGACCGAATTATCAAACAAACAATCAGCCAAAGAGAAAGCCATGGCCGAGATGGCAAAAATTGATGCACGCTTAGAATTAAAATTTGAGAGTGAAGGAAAGTTTGATTTATCGTTTTTTAAACGACGAGCTACTGAACTTGAGCGGGAGGAAAATCGTTTACAGGTTGAGATCGATGCCTTAGAAAAATCAGTTAAAGACCATGAATTAGAAGTAAATAAATTAGAAACTGAAAGAAATCGTTTAACTAAAGAAATAGAGGTTTTGCATACATCATTAGGTCAAGATGATGGAGCTCAATCTGATGGAAGAATTAATGATTTAAAAAAGCGACTTAAAAAATCTTTAGATGTGCTTGAATCAGCCGAGCAGCTTGATGATATTGAAGGTATAAAAGCCGCAATTAGAGATATCCGTCATGAATTAAGCCAATTACATGAGTTGGCTACCAGTCTGGGTATTTCTTTATCCAAGCAAACCCAAACTTCTCTTTTAACTATTACTAGTCAGAAAGAAAGTATTTTAGAGCAACTGCGGTTATCAAGCCAGGCCTTAACAATTGCCGAAGAACGTTTACGTTTGGGAAAAGTTAGTTTAGCTGACATTAGTAAAGAAAAATCTTTAACTGCTTCAAAACTAAAAGCTGAGGGAGGAGGCTCAACACCTGCTGAACGAAAAACTGTTGAAGTGATAGTAGAAAATTTAGAGATAGAAATAAAAAAAATAAAAGATCAATTAGGACGTTTTACCAGTGATCAAGAAGATCAGCGACAAAAATTATTTTCTTTGCAAAATGAAAATCAAAATTTACAAACAGAAGTTAATCGTTTAACGGGCGAGCTAAATGAAAGTAAGATTGAATCAGCTCGGCAGGAAACAAAACTTGAAGATTTGGAAGTTGAAATTAGACAAAATCTTGGTGGCCTAAAGGAAGTGCGTGATCATCGACAAACAGACGAGATTGATCGCTTTGCAGTTCAGGAAAAAATCAATCAATTAAAACGTCAGTTGGACTTAATTGGTGGAATTGATCCAGAAATTGAAAGTGAGTATATTGCTACCAAGGAACGTTATGATTTTTTGTCTAACCAGGTTAATGATTTACTAAGCACGGGAGCCTCGTTAGAAAAAGTTATTGAAGAACTTGATGCGACTATTAAAGAACGTTTTGATAAAGAGTTTAAAGTGATATCACAAAAATTTGAAGAATATTTTAAAATTTTGTTTA
>CAYTXH010000087.1:0-1818 GCA_964441115.1 uncultured Gammaproteobacteria bacterium
GATAAGAGTAATTAGTGGTTAGAAATTAGTAGATTCTCCTTGCGTGATAGAACTTGTTTCCCTTCATGCTGGTTGTTATTGCTCTAAACTTCTTTACGACTACACGCTATTGCCTAAACGCTATAGCTAATATTTCGGTACCCACATCCAATAACCGGATGATTCAGTTGGCATTGGAGTTGTAATTGGCGTTGGAGTCGGCATCGGTGTTGCCGGAGAGATTTGAGCTTCTATTAATTGTTTAAAGCTATTAATTGTTTGGAAATTAGGTTGAGGTGTTGATTCACTAACGACTGATCCTGCATTAAGTTGTGCTGAAGAACTAGCAGCCGTAGTTGATTGCCATGGTCCATTGACCCCTGATCGATTTAGATTTTTAACTATTAAAGCTTGATCTAATAAATTAATAATATCATCCAAATTAAAATCTGCCCGAGCATACCATTTAGTATCGCTAGGTTTAGCGTATAGTGCTTGGCGTAATAAGTTTAAATCGGCGGTATTAATAGTATTGTCATCATTTAAATCCCCAGTGGTCAATTCTATCGCCTGATTATTATTTAAAATTGTTTGATTAGGTCTCATCAAGAAAGCCGACGCTGTTGAAATTTGAGCTTCTCCTTTAATAAACGCTGTGTAGGTAGTGCCAGGAGTTAAACCAGCTAAAGATAAACCCTCAATCTCGCCAGTATTTGAAACCTCAGTATTATACTGAAGCAAGTATTCTGGATTTTTTGGAATATCACCTTGAGCAATAGCCACAAATAACTTCTTCATTGCCTGATTATTAGCTGGTCGGCCTTCGAATCTGACTTTTAAACTCAAGGTGGGTCCAATTACAAGATTCACTGTAGGTGAAGGTGAAGGACTAGAACTAGGCTCATCTTCAACTTCTGTATCGGGTAGAGATGCTGGAACTTCTCGTGGCTGGGTGACTGTAGTAACGACCTTGGAAGGGGTTTTCGAACTATTATTAGCAGAGGAGGAAGCATTAAAAGATTTACTTAGGACAAAGGCTAAGGTTGGAACAACCGCAATAATTAATAAATAAATTAGTAAAAGAACTGTGCGTAATCTAGACTGTGTCATTTTGGGCTAACTCCACTATACTAAAGTATATGTCGAAAGCGAATACCATACGTATATTAATAAATACGCTGATTGGAATTGGTCTGATTTGGCTGTGGCTACAACTCATCGATGTAGAGAAAGTTGGGCAAGCATTTACAACTCTAAATCCCAGCTACTTTTTACCATTTTTTATTATCGCAGTATTATCAACAGTTGCTAGGAGTGTTCGGATACAAAATATACTCAATATGACAAGAAAAGATTCTATTGAAAAGATGTTAACTTTAAAACAACTAAGTTTGTTGAATTTTACTGGTCAACTGGTTTCATTTTTAATTCCATTAAGAGCCGGCGAAGTTTTAAAAACAGTTTATTTATCTAATCAAGCTTCAGTTCCCATAACGAAATCAATTTTGATTATCTTATTCGATCGATTCTTTGATTTTTGGTCGATATTTGTGATTGCTGCCATTTTATTACTTTTTATCGATTTGCCAGTTATTTCTTCAGTTACTTGGTTGGTAGTATTGATCGGCTTAGGGTGTAACTTGCCGTTTTTGGTGGCATTTCTGAGGCCGTCAAATTTGGATAAATTGCAAATACTAGCTTCAAAATCACCAAAAGTTACTAGAGTCATTTTAAAATTGCCATTAGCGAGTTTAGACTTTTTTTATCAATTTAGAAGAAATCCTAAATATTTGGTCAAGGTTATAGCATTAAGTTTACTGGGATTTTCTTTAGACTGTT
>CAYTXH010000088.1:0-1761 GCA_964441115.1 uncultured Gammaproteobacteria bacterium
CATGAAACTTATTTAGGGTATGGTCGGATAAAAAATCAGGTAGCGACTCCTGAAGTGGATCCTGATGTGTTGACGACGTATCAATCCCCAAAATCATTAAAGCCAGATGAATTATCTTTTCAAGGTGAGTGGTTAGTTAAAGAAGAATATGCACAGCCGAAAAAAGGGTCAGTGTTATGGCTTAATTTTACAGCCAAAGAGGTCTTTCTAGTAATGAAAAACACTGGACAACCAGCCAAAGTGAAGGTCACATTAGATGGACAAACAACTGGTTTTGGAGAAGATAATAATCAGGGAACAGTGACTGTTACCAGTGATGATTTATATAAATTAATTATGTTGGATAATCCCGGACAACATTTATTAAAACTTGAGTTTGAAGATGATAATGCCCAAGTCTTTGCTTTTACTTTTGGATAAAATACTAATCTTGTTCGTATGGATATGATCTTAGATGCGAATAAACTTGAGTTAAAGCCCTATTAAGCCATGCAGGTTCATCAATTTGTAAATCAACTTTTAACTCCGAAAGTAAGTCAGATTGATCAGCCGATAAAATTCTTCTTTTACTTAAACCTAAATAAATACGCCATGGATTAATTGCTTTAGGTTCAAAACAACGGACAATTCCGTTCGTATCTAAATAGAGATCTGTTAAATCTTTGTCAATAATAATACCTGATGCTGATGCACGATTAGAGAAATCTCTGAAAGCTTTTAAAGTTCCAGTTTTTTTAAGTGATTCAGAATATTTCCTACATGTTTCACAACGACAATACCCGATTCCATTTTTATTTTTAGTAGTGTGTTGAGTGAAAATTCTAAACTCAGTGCTTGTTTCTACTCGCTCAAAGAAGATGGATTGACGATGTATTGGATTTCCTGTTTCATCATCAATACGATCAGTTGGCTCATTACATTCAGAAGCAATTACGTTAGGGAAATTAGCAGGATAAATTGTATGAGCAATTCTACTTTTACCAAATTGATTAGCATGCTCATCTTTAAATGGACTTTCAATAACTTTTACTACAATATTTGGTCCATGTTTTAAAATATCTTCATCAGATGGTTCATAGACTATACCGTAAAAACCTTTTCCAATTTCTTTTCGAATATTCATTTTAGAACCTATAGTATACCATAATTACCGTTTAAATGCTGCAAATAATTCCCCAAGAGAAATATTCAATATAGTAGGTCGGCCGTGAGGGCAGGTTTGGTAATTTTTAGTTTGATGTAACTGATCAATTAACTCAATCATTTGTTGGGTGTTTAAAATATCACCCGCTTTAACTGCTCGACGACAGGCTAAGAAAGCAATCAATCTTTCAGTCTGTGCATCTTGGTCTTTGATTGATTGATCACTGATTTCAGATAATAAATCAGGGATAAGGGTTAATAAGTTATAGTCCTGATAGATTATTGGGGCAGTAGTTAATCGGTAACTATTTGGGCCAAATAATTCAAAAATAAAACCTATATTTTCTAATTTGGAGAGATTATCTGCCAATGTTTGTTGCTGAAGATAATTTAGTTTTATCGCTAGGGGTTGATCTAATGTGAAAGTCTGGTTTTTAGAATTTTTAAAAAGTTCAGTAAATTGTTGATATAAAATTCTTTCATGAGCGGCGTGTTGATCAATAATTTCAATACCAATTTTAGTGGGATTAATTATGAATAATGAACGATACTGATATGGTTGGCGATTTTGTTCAGATTTTAAATTAGGTAACTCCCAGGGTAATTCTTGATCCTTTA
>CAYTXH010000089.1:0-1731 GCA_964441115.1 uncultured Gammaproteobacteria bacterium
TTAATGTCGCCATTGCGCCACGACAACCTGGCTCATCAATCAAACCAATTACCTTCGCCACTGGTTTTAAACAGGGGTATAGTCCGGGAACTGTAATGTTAGACACACCATTTACTTATCGTAACCAATGGGAAAATTACAGTCCGGTCAATTATGATGGCAAATTCCATGGTCCAGTTAGTGTTCGCACTTCACTGGGCTCTTCATACAATATTCCAGCAGTAAAAATGTTAGCTTTAGTTGGTATTCCTAATATGGTCCAAACTGCCAAAGATATGGGAATTACTACATTTGAGGATTCTAGCCGTTTTGGTCTATCTTTAACCTTGGGTGGTGGTGAAGTTAAATTAATCGATATGATGACTGTTTATGGGACATTTGCCCAAAATGGTATGAAAGCAACCTCAACTGGAATTGTTAAAGTGGTTGATCAAAAGGGAACAATTCTTGAGGATTCATCCGAAAATATTGCTACCCGCGCTTTAAATCCAGCTGTAGCCTACTTAATCAATAGTGTGTTGTCTGATAATGCTGCTAGAACTCCTTCATTTGGACCAAATTCATTATTAAATATTCCTGGTCAAACTGTGGCAGTAAAAACAGGAACAACTGACTTAAAGAGAGATAATTGGACCTTTGGATATACCCAAGATTTAGTTGTCGGAGTCTGGGTAGGCAATAACGACAATACGCCAATGGATCCGAGATTGTCATCAGGTATTACCGGTGCGGCACCAATTTGGAATCGAATAATGACTAATCTATTACAGGGGAAACAAAATAAACCCTTTGAACGTCCAAGTAATGTCGTAAATATTGTAGTCGATGGAAATAAAGATTTAGGAATAAGTGGAATTAGTCAAAAAGCAGCAGTTTCTTGGACTAAAGAATCACCAACTAGTTCACCTAAAGTAAGAGAAATTACTACAATTACTGACCCATATAACCAAATTGGGACTCAGCCTCAAAGAAATCAACCAATTAACTAATTAAATAAGGACAACCCAGCCTCGACGATCAGATTTTGGGATTCTAATTGGTGATGTAATAAATTGTTCAACTTGATCAATAAAGATTAATGTGGCGTACTTTGCATCTTTATGATCTGATCGAAATTGTTGAATATCCTGTTCTCCAGCTAGTGACAATTGTGAAGCATAATGGAGAGCGATAACTGACCAATCATGTTGGTCTAAATTCTCGAAATTAATGACTTTTTTGACGCTAAAACGGCCAACGATCTCCTCTCCAGCCAATTTAATGTAAACTTGGTCTCCAACACTAACTTGGCAAAAAGGGGCAATCCGATTTTTAGAAAATCTACCTTCGATAGTTTTAGTTCCGGTAAGAATCTGTTTTAAAGCTGTTGGAGTAAAGATTGCTAAGTGTTTAGCCATAATGTGAGAATAAAGACTGATTTGTCCTCCCCCGCAATATACACTGTCAGTGTTTTTGGTGCAAGCAAACTAAATACTGGTGAAATCAAGCAAAATATGCTATCATTTGACAGGTCGCCTAAATGATAGGCGATTATTTATTATGAGCGAATCTACAAATTGGCAACAAAAAATAGCTTCACCGCTTGATTTTTTGAAGCAAGTTAGGGTAGAATTAGCCAAAGTTGTTTGGCCTAGTCGGCAACAAACAGTCAAGCTTACACTCATAGTAATAATTGTAGCTATGGTTGTAGGCTTTTTTATTTTAGGAGTAGATTTCTTACTCCAACAAGGA
>CAYTXH010000090.1:0-1602 GCA_964441115.1 uncultured Gammaproteobacteria bacterium
TTATTTCTCAAACAAATCTGCAAGTTTTTTACTACTAATCCTCCATGATTTTCCAAATTTCACAGCTGGTAATTTACCCTTTTGTGCCATCCGATAGATGGTAACTTTGCTAATTTTCAGCTTCTGGGCTGCTTCATCAATTGTTAAATATTCTTCTTGATCCATAGTATCAGTTTATTATTAACTTATTGGTCATTATTAGTCAATATTGATCAATACTATTATAATCTTGATCACATTCAGACTTCACTATAATACGAACAGGCGACTTGGAAACGTCTTCTCGCTCAAGTTTTTTCTTACTTAAGATCTTTTGTTTTGCTAAATCAAAAAACCTGTTATACATTCTTTGAATAATCTCTTCATTATCAGTTGAATCCTCGTACTCAAATTCAAGATTGATTGGCCTTATCTTTCTCATGATCTTTAGAAAGGCAATTCGCTTTCCATCTCCTTTCCTAAAATGATGTCGTTATCGTCGGTAATGTCGGTTTGAGGCCTAATTGGCTCTATAAGAAGTTCACTGTTACTTGCAGGTTGATCTTCAGGAGTTTTTTTAAGAGTAATAAACCTTTGTTTATCTCGGCTTTGAGTTGCTTTAATTTTTTCTGCTTCAAGGTTTGGAAGAATATCGGTTATCCTTCTCCAGACCCAACGAGCATCTTTTGGCCATAATTTGGAGTTAATATTGATGTGAAGTTGCTCAGCTAATTTTTCAAATTCGTTCAATAAATCTGTTGGGGTTCCAATCCACTGATCTTTATCAGCCATGAACTCTATCAAAGCCATACCAACTGGACTTGCATCAAGTGCTTCTTGGTTTTGCTTGGATACGTTGGCCTTATATGCTTCTATAAAATCTTTACAACTAAATCCCAATGATTGAGCAATAGCTGATCCCCAGTGAGCAAAATCAGCCATTCTAAAGTTTTCTTCTGATTGGGGAATGGAAGATATTAGTTGGCGTGCTTTTACTAAAGTGTTAAATATACCACCTAAAATATATGGTTTTCTTTCCTTAAACTTAGCCCAAAAGATCTCCTCTTTGGTAAATTGTTTTGATCTCTTTAAATTAAATATTAGAGATCTATCAAGTAAATCAGCTTTCTCAACCACTAAATTGATCCCATTTAAACCAACAATATGTTTGAAGTCATAAATGACGTCAGAATCGTCACTGTAAAGCTCTCTTTTTGTAAATCCCCCACCTGTGATTACCCTGCAAATTGCATCAGATAACCACTCAGACAGATGACTTAAGTTATCAAGCACAAGAAACCAGTGATGTGAAGCAGTTTGTATAAAATCATTAAGTCCGTTAGGATTTGCTTGAGCTTGGACTGAAGAGGGATCAATTAACTCTTTTAAAACCTTTTGGAAAGTTGACTTATTACTGCCCTGAGGTCCAGCTAAAATTGGGGCAGGATGTGGTAATTCAGGAATAAAACTAAATACAACCCAACATAAAAGTAGTAATTGATCAGGACTCAAACTTCCATCAGTTTGATAGCTTAAATTAACAAATTCCAGTAAATCCTTTATATCGCCATCTTTCGGAGCAATTTGTTTTTTCTGATGAGGAAATCTTCTAAATAATATTGG
>CAYTXH010000091.1:0-804 GCA_964441115.1 uncultured Gammaproteobacteria bacterium
TAATATTGGCTTGGGTAAGGATGCTTCAATGATAATTGTTTTGCCTAAAAGTTCTAATCATCAGGATGCAGAAAACCAATCTAATATGGTGAGGGTTGGTTTAGAGTATGTAGTAGCTGAAAGGCTTTATCCTGAGTTTGTTGGTACTCCGACAGAAATTGATTCTGTGGTACGAAAAAAATTAGATGCATGTGAATTTTTTTTTGGCAACCCTAATCATAATGTTATTGCCTTGAACAAAGAATGTGATTATCGGAATTCTTTATTCGTTTTTGCCGCAAACCCTAATTATAATAAAGAACATCCGAGGTTTTTACCGCATGATGCGATAGTTGTTACTTTTAATGGCGACATTAAAGATGCTTCGGATTCTCGGGTGATGGATCGGATTCAGTCGGCGTTTATGGCTGGGGTAATTTGTCCATTTGTTGGTGATTTCAATTATGCTCAGCTTAAAGACCATTTTTATGCTAGTTATATCCATGAAGGAGGTGAGTCGATACCAGAACATTTGAAGGGTTTATCTAAGCCTTTTTATATGAAGCCTCTTTAAGATTTTAAATCATCAAGCTGATTTTTATTTAACGACAACTAGCTAAAACTTAATTTATTGACATTTTTAAATTGGGTTTTATAATAGGGGCTTGGTTTTTAAGTAAAAGGGATGGGTTATCCAAGGAAATTGGGTCGTGAATTGCCAGAAATTGCGCCTCAGCGAATCAGTGATTATAATGATGTTGAGATTAGGAAAAATGTTCTGGTTGATGGTTTCTTTCTTTGGCGGCAGTAAGTAATACCTTGAGA
>CAYTXH010000091.1:814-1521 GCA_964441115.1 uncultured Gammaproteobacteria bacterium
AAGTGTGCATTTTGTTGATGCTTGCTATCAGCATTTAGTTGGTGATAGTGTTTATCCTTTGTCAATATTGAAAGTGGTAGCTCAGGTTACTGGTGGTATTGGGAGTGTGTTGAGATTTAGTGTGCCAAACATTGGTGACTATAATAAAAACTACCCGATGATTTTGGTGGTTAGGCCTAAATCGGATTCGCCTATTGATTTTGCTAGTGCGTTACCAGATGTAGTGGTTTTGGCTAGTGGTAGTGTGTTAGGTAATGATGTTACTATTGTTCATGATTTTGCTGTTGTTGAACATGGTTCTGGTTATGTGTCTCCGTTTGATGGTAAGGTTGTGTCCCTGGGGTATCATAAATATCGAAATTTAGTTGCAGAGAATAATGGTAGTGGTTGGTATAGCCTTGCATACGATGGACCAATGGATTTGGATGTAATTAATGGTCTGATGTCACATGTTGCTAAAGAAATTATGATTAATTATGGTGTAGATAGTTTGAATTTGGGTGCTAATTTTGTAGTTAATTCCTTGTCTGGTTTGCAATTGAAAAAGCTTAGAAAGTCTGGCCATTTTGTTATTGGAGCTAAAATGAGTGGAGCTGAGACTAGTGAAACTTCAACTGGTTTTGATTATTATATTGATCGATTAAAAGCTGAAGGGAAGGTGAGAGTTGCTAAGGGTCAATTTGGTGTTACGCAAATTTTTTAATTTA